>JBDTMK010000076.1:0-10746 GCA_039934315.1 Pyrinomonadaceae bacterium
CGCAGGCCAAAAAAATCGGCGACCGCGCGCACTTCTTTATCGCTGCCGACGGCGAGTTGCCAAACGCTGAAATCCGGTTTCGCGTCTTTGCCAAGATAGCCTAATCCGTATGACCTGAGTTTTTCTGGTGTGTCGTGTTCGGGATCGAACGAAATACTCAACAGCCGGAATTTATCCTTCACATCCGGTTCGCTCATTATCCGTTTTGCGGCGTCGCTGAAGTTGGTCGACATTTTTATACAATAGTCGGGCAGCGGGCATTGAGCGTAGATGAACGTGATCGCCAATACGTTTCCGCGAAAATCTTTTGTAGAGATCCGTTTGCCGTCCTGGTTCGTTAGTTGAAACTCGGGAACTTCCTCGCCGATCTGCGCAAATCTTTCATCGACCGGCGGGTCTAACTGGCCCGTTTTCGCCGACGCGACGATCCCGATCTTTTCCAGCCAGTACGAATCTTTTGGCAAGGGCTTTCCTGAGTTATCAATTGGCGGCGGAGAGTTATCGACGACAAGCTCTGCGCGAATCTCAGAACCTGGCGTCAGGTCATCCCAGACCCAGTCTTCGTGGATCGGAAACTCCATCGTCATCGCATCCATGTAGCCTTCGACGGCTTCGTGATCGATCGTTGCGCGCTTCTTCTGGCGATCGACGGACACAACCTTGCCTTTAAAGTTGAAACGCTTTGCCGCGGCGCCGGTTGCACTCTGCTCAAGAGGTGTTTTCTGACAGGCTGAAAATATAAGGGTTGAAAAAAATATAACGAGTATGGTGCGCATATAAATTTTGGGCGAGATCCAAGTCCGCTCATCTCCGCTTTAGTTCTCCATCGTAAAGGGTCTGGTACATCCGGAAATTCGCCATTACTTTGTAGACGTAATCTTTCGATTGCGAAAAAGCTATTTCCGGGATGTAGCGGTCCGGCAGGCCTGACCTGGAACGTGTGAGCCATCGCTGCATATTATCTTCGCCGCCGTTATAACTCGCCGCAACGGCTTCCGGCTGACGGGGGAAAAGTTTGAAGAGGTTCCTGATGTAATGCGAGCCGAAGAGGATCGATGTGGCCGGGTCGTAAAGATCATCCTGTTTGAAATTTTCGCGGCCGAGCTCGGCCGCGATCCGTGTCGAGGTCGTCGAAATAAACTGCATCAGTCCGCGGGCCGCGGCGTAAGATTTCACATCGGCGCGAAAACGAGATTCCTGCCGCATGATGGAAAGCAGGAACCGCGGATCGACGTTCCCTTGCGGAGCATACTTAATTAGCGCGTCGATATACGGGGCCGGATAAAGAAGATCCAGAACATCCGCAGGGATCAGTTCGATCTGATAATCGGCCGGCATTTTCCAACTCGATTCGATGAACGCCGAGCCGCGATTGGCGAGATCGCCGCGCGTATAAAAGGTGGCGATCGTGTAATCGATATCGGCTTTGGCAGTAGCACTATCGGACGTCGCGGTCGAGGCAGAGGCCGCCCGCGTGGACTCGACCTCGGGCGCCGCTTCGTCGTACAAACCAAGGAACAACAGCTCGTCAGCTGCGGTGCGTACCGCGGCTTTTGTGTTAGGTTTCGGCTCAACAGCTGTCTGGCGACCGAGGCTTAACAACTTGAATTTCGTAAACGACGAGTAAGCAGGGATCGCCAGGTACGCCGTCCGAAGCAAAGAAAGCAGCTTTGCGCGTTCCTCGGGAAGATCAGTAAGGCGGAGCCTTGCCTGTAAGTTTCGCCGCGCGCCATCGGGATCGGTCGGTGCCGCTTGGCTGAGCGCGGCGGCTTTTGCAACGACGAACGAACCGGCTTGTTTGTCGCTCGCCATTAATTTCAAATGTTCGCTCGCACGCCATCCGTAATATTCATTCCGACCGTCAGGGATAGATAGATAGACTTCGATCGCTTCCGGGTAACGTCGAAGCTGTTCCAGAACGAAGCCTCGCAGAAAACGAACTTCCGCCAAGCTGGTTCCGCCCGGCGTCGTGGCACCTCCGAGGTCGGGTAATCTCTCCAGCCCTTCGAGAACCGGCAGGGAATTCGGCCAATCGCTGCGGGCAAGATGGATCCGCGCCTCGGCAAACGTCGCTAGTGCCTCCGGCTGCTTGCCTTTGAACTTGTCACGAATGGTACCCGCCCATTTTATCGCCGCCGTTTCTTCACGCTCGTCGCGCAGCACGTCGATCATATTCAGATACGCGCGATCGATGCGTTCGCCGCCAGGATATTTCTCGATGTATCGCTTGTACCGCGTTCCCGCCTCACGGATCTTACCCACGCGGGCATAGGCCGATGCAGTCTGCAGCAAAGTTTCCGGTGCGACCGGATGGTCGGGAAACTGCTCGGGTACCCGCTCGAACCATTTGAGAGCTTCGATGAAATCCCCTTGCTGGACATAACCGCGCCCGATTTGAAAAATGGCGTCGGGAACCAATCCGCTGTTCGGATGATCGTTGATGATCGCCGCGTAATGGATGCGGGCATGTTCGAAGTCGCGATTGAATTGATAGATCGACGCACGCGTCAGATGTTCGTAATCCGTTAGCTGTGCGATACCGGCCGTCGTCTCCATGGTATCCAGCCCCCGGGCGCCGACGAGGGCGAAATCGTCCGGTTGGGCGGGGTTGGCGAGATTAGTTGTAAGCGACGCAAACAGCTCGCGGGCTTTGGCAGTATTCCCCGAACGCAGGTTGGCCTCCGCGAGAAAAGCTTGCAGCTCTCGGGAAACTTGATTGGCGGCGCGGCTGCCCGGCTTTGCGGAAGACTTAGGCATCTGCTCGATCTGCCGAATAGCGAGATCGTAATTTCCGCTCTCGAACCAACTCTGTGCCATTCGGCGTGCGGCGGGGTAAAGCAGTAGGCTGTCAGGCGCAAACGAGATCAGCTCCTGAAGGTAAACACGTTCGAGAGTGAGATTGCCCGACGTCTTTGTTATCTGCGAGAGGTGCCAGAGGGCATACGGCTTGAGGATCGAGTCGCGGTTGACCACACTTTGGTATGCGGCCATCGCCGTCGCGCTGTCCCCGCTCTTTTCCGCCATGCGGGCGTGCAGGTAATCGTAATTGTTTTCGAGATACGCAGTCTGATCTTTTGATTCGAGGTCGCGAAGCTCGCTGGCGACCGTCAGATAGTTTCGGTCCGCCAGAGCTGCGCGGATCCGTCCGTGAACATCCCCCAGGGTCTGAGCCGGAGCAAGCTGCGAAGAAAGTGTAAGTAAAAGGAGAAATAATGCGGCCCTGAACATCAAGAGGATTTTAACGCGTTTCCCTTTAAAGAAAAAAAGAGAAGCCCGAAGACTTCTCCAAAAGGTCTATGACCCAGCTTTTAGGGGACTGCAACGATACTCTGTCGTACGACACCGGAGTTGACCGGGACGTCGCCTGACTGTCCAAAACTATAGCTGCGAAGACGTGGACGCGAACTGTCATTCACATACCACGTCCCGCCGCGGTAAACCGCAAAATCGGTCGTGCCGTCGCCGTCGTAATCTGCCGGTACGGCAACGTCATCGCTAAATCCAAAAGTAAACTGCTCGGTCTCGGCAGTGGTGCTGTTGATCACGTACCAGACTCCGCTGCGATAAACGGCGACATCGGCTTTCTTATCGCCGGTGTAATCCGCCGGCACGAGGGTATCGAGACCGGCAAGGCCAAACGGCTGCACGGTTGATTTTCCAGTTGAGCTTGCACGAATGAACCAGCGATTTTCGCTCGGGCGAAAGACGGCGTAGTCTGCTTTCCCATCACCGTCGTAATCCGCCTGGACCGGAACATCGCCAAGCTTTCCCCATTTGAAAGCGATCGCCTTATTCTGATCGTAACCGTTCGCCGATCTGACGATCCACCATTCGCCCGTGTCTGGCCGCCAGACCGCAAGATCCGTTTCTCCATCGCCATCGTAATCGGCCGGCACTGGTACATCGGGCGATCCGCCGGTCGGGTGCATCGTTGTAATTCCCCATCGCACAAGCAGTACGCTGTCGTCGCCGCTCTGGTGTATGTACCAGACGCCGTTCTCCGGCCGCCATACTGCGAAATCTGTTTGGCCGTCCGCGTCGTAATCAGAAGGAACCAGAACGTCGGATGCGTGTCCCCACTGAAAGGCCGTAGCTTTAGAGTCGGGGTTTGATGGTTCGCTCATCCAGGTTGTGGATGAAGGGCGGAAAACCGCGAAGTCGGCCCTGCCGTCCCGGTCGAAATCCGCCGCTGTCACGGACCCGGCCAACAATACTAACACTGCTATCGTGAGGTATGATTTGGATATCAGTTGAAACATCTTTGTTGAGCTTAAACGATTCATGATTCAGGTTTACGACGGCCCGGGGTTCGATCTTTTGCGGTTAACTGCCCTACAAAACTGACAATCTCCGCGTAGTTCCTGTAAAATCTCGAAATTTACTATGACTGCAAAGATTTTGAGCGGCAAAGAGATTGCCGAGACGATAAAGTCTGAGATCTCTGAGGAGATCGTTCGATTACGTAATGACTACGGCGTCGTCCCTTGCTTGGCGGTCGTGAGGGTGGGCGACGATCCGGCCTCAGCCATTTACGTTGCCAATAAGGTTAAAACTTCGGAAGCGATCGGATTGAAATCCGAACATCATCACCTGTCGAATACGGTTTCTCATACGGAGCTGATCGGTCTGGTTAGAGAGTTGAACCGCCGCCCTGATGTCGACGGTATCCTCGTGCAACTTCCGCTGCCGGATCAGATCGACGCCCGCGAAGTATTGGAAACAATCGATCCTGAAAAGGACGTCGACGGATTCCACCCGATCAATGTCGGCCGGCTTTCGCAGGGAGAAAAGGCCCTCGTTCCGTGCACACCTGCCGGCGTGATCGAGATCTTAAAACGCTCCGGGATCCCGGTCGCGGGGCAGAACGCGGTCATCGTCGGGCGGAGCAACATTGTCGGAAAACCGATGGCAATGCTCCTGCTGCAGGAAAATGCCACCGTCACGATCTGCCATTCGCGGACGCGGGATTTGCCCGTCGTGACGCACCAGGCGGATATTCTCGTTGCCGCGATCGGGCGGGCAGGATTTATCAGAGGCGAACACATCCGCGAAGGCTCGACCGTTATCGATGTCGGCATAAACAATGTGTCCGACGTAGATTTCGCTCACGAGCTTTTCGGAGACGACGAAATTGAAAAGCGTCTCGCCGCGATCGCGAAGCGAGGCTTTACCTTAGTGGGCGATGTGAATCCGAAAGAGGCGATGGAAAAAGCTGGAAACTTTACGCCAGTGCCCGGCGGGGTGGGTTTGCTCACAGTTGCGATGTTGATGAAGAATACGGTCGAAGCTGCAAAAGAACGAAGGTTTAAGAGTGAAAGAGTGAAAGAGTGAAAAAGTGAAAAAGTGAAGAAGTAAAACGATGACCGCTTTCACCTTTTCACCTTTTCACCCTTTCACGTTTTCACTATTTCACCTTTTCACGTTTTCACGTTTTCACTATTTCACCTTTTCACTCTTTCACTTTTTCACACTAAGAAGGGATTTATGACATTTGAAGAATATCAATCCGAAGCGAGCGCGACAGCGCTCTACCCGAATCGAATGAAGAACCTCGAATACCCCACTCTGGGTCTCACGGGTGAGGCCGGCGAGGTCGCGAACATCGTTAAGAAGATCCAACGCGATCACGGAGGCGTCATAACTGACGAGGTCCGCGGCAAGCTAAAGGACGAGCTCGGCGATGTGCTTTGGTATATCTCGGCGTGCGCCGACGAGCTCGGGCTGACACTCGGACAGATCGCCGAGTTCAACGTGGACAAGTTGGCGAAGAGACACGGGAGATAGGAATAACTGTGAGCTATGAACTATGAATAGTGAGCGGTGACTGAAAGAATGTTATGCAAACGGCGACTCAATCATCCATAGTTCATCGGTCATAGTTTATGGTTCATAGATCACACTTCTTAGTTCATAGTTCATAGTTCATAGTTCACAGCTCACAGTCTCTTTGCCGAGCCCTATGCTTAAGGTTGGATTAACAGGCTCGATCGCCGTCGGGAAGACATTTGTTTGCGACGTCTTGCGTGAACTCGGCTGTGCCGTGATAGATGCCGATCAGGTCGCTCGCGAGGTCGTCGAGCCTCGGACCAAAGGGCTCGAACTTGTCGTTAAAGCTTTTGGCGAGACCGTGCTTCGTGCGGATGGAACACTCGACAGGACAAAGCTCGGTTCAATAGTTTTTGCGGACGAAGAAAAACGGGTTTTGCTCAACTCGATCCTCCATCCGCTCGTGTTCGAGGCCCAGGATCTATGGATTCGCGAACGTGAAAAAGCGGATGCGGGCGGAATCGCTGTCGTCGACGCCGCGTTGATGATCGAGTCCGGGGGATATCGGCGGTTCGATAAGCTCATTGTCGTGTGGTGCGAATCTGAACTACAATTGCAGCGCCTGATGGCGAGAGACAGTCTCAGCCGCCCGGACGCCGAGCGACGGATCGCGTCGCAGATGTCACAAGACGAGAAAAAACGCCACGCTGACTTTCTGATCGACACTTCCAAAGGCTTTGAAGATACGCGTCAACAAACGGAAACGATGTTCAGGCAATTGAAAGCCCTGCAGTAGCGTCTAATAGTTTCGTGCTCTACCTTGAAGTAAATTCAGATCGGAACATACGCCGCAGATCTTCGGCATTTTGGCGGAGGATCGCGATCACGGGTCTTATCGCGCTCCAGATCATCTGCACGGCCTGTAATGATCCCGAAAAGCCAAAGCCCGAATCGTATTACTCCGGCACCACTCCGACTCGTCAACAGGAATTTCGATGGAGCAACGGCAAGCCTCCGAAGAGTATGGATCCCGCCCGGGCGATCGCTCCTCCGGAGACAGATCTTGTCCGAGCAGTTTTTGAAGGCCTCACCGAACTCGATTCAAAGACATTGACCGAAAGACCGGCGGCGGCAGAAAGCTGGACTGCAAGCGATGATTCCAGAACCTGGACCTTTCACTTGCGCGGCGACGCGCAATGGACGAACGGAAAGCCACTCATAGCTCAGGATTTCGTGCGCTCGTGGAAGCGATTGCGTGAATTGGGCGACGCGGTACCGCACCGAGACCTTCTCAAAAATATCGTCGGGTTTCCGATCAAGAAAAAGAACGTTGCGCTGCCCTCAACCGATCTGCTCCAGGGGACGAATCGCGAGGTTCGGATCGAGCCAATTCCGTCAATCCCGGCGCGACCGCAATCGACCGAGCAAAATTCAAACGCGATTGCCGAAGCCGGTCCCGCTCTACCTTTGTTTGGTGTCTCGGCTCCGGACGCGCGAACGCTTCAGGTCCTTCTCATCGCTCCGGATAAGGACTTTGCGAAGCTCGTTGCCCATCCTTTGTTCCGGCCGATCTCCGACACCGCTCCCGATCTCGGAGATAAGCAGCCCAGCGCAGATTTAGTAACGAACGGAGCGTTTCGCATATCTGAAGTGGCGCCAGGCGGGATCACGCTGGAGCGCTCCGAAACATATTGGAATCGCGAAGCGATCAAGCTCGAGCGTGTCCGGTTCGTATCGACCGAAAATGCCGAGCAGGCTTTGAAGGCTTACAAATCCGGTGAGATCGACGCGGTGACAAATGCGGATTTCGAGCCGCTCGCCCTAAAGCTGCTTGAGCCCTTCGAAGACTTCCGTCGATGGACGCATTCGGCACTAAATTTCTACGAGGTTAATCATGAAAAGCCGCCGTTCGACGACCGGCGGGTGCGCGAGGCGCTCGCGATCTCGATCGAACGTGAGCGTCTCACCGAGGGTGAGATGGAAGGCTTCACGCAGCCCGCTTCGTCGTTCCTACCATTCGGCGCGGATTCTGCCGTGAAGATAATTCAGGACAAAGATAAGGCGGCCGATCTGCTCGAAGAAGCCGGCTTTCCGGGCGGCAAAGATTTTCCCGTCATCAAGCTGGTGGTCAATCGCAACGAAACACAGCAGCGTGTGGCCAAGGCCGTAGCACGGATGTGGAAACAAAACCTGAATCTCGATACGGAGATCGTCGTAAAAGAAAACGCAGAAATTGAAGTCGCGCGGAATGATGGCGATTATGATCTGATCCGCCGCGGCGCCGTTTTTCCGACCGCCGACGAGCTCATGGGAATTCTCGCGATACTGAAACCGCCCCAGCACCCTGTGGAACCGAATCCGGCGGCCTCAAGCGAGATCGGGGTCGAAGCTCTTGATCCGCAAACAAAATCGCCGCACAAACAATCCGAGAAACCGGTAGTCGAATCTCCAGACGTTACAATGTCGGAAGCCAATGCCGTTTACGAGCTTTGGGCTATCCCGCTTTATTTCCCAACCTCATACTCTTTGGTCAAGCCGTATGTTAACGGTTTCGAGATGAACAGCCTCGATGCACCGGCGCTCGGTGGCGTTTCGATCGACGCCGACTGGCAACCGAAATAGATAAAAAACGAATCCTAATTCTGCCGTTTGCATGGTAACCTCCTTGTATTCGGTTATTTCCCCTTTGCTCTCCTAAAGCTCATCCGACGAGCTTCCAGATTTCAGAACGACGGAGTATGTCTATGAAAAGGGCGCGGTTCACAATTTCGCATCTAGCTCTCACGATAACGCTCGCGTGCTTTGTAACCAGCTGCTCGACCTCGGCCAGTAATAAATACTGGGGGCAGACGGTACCGCCGTCGCAGAATGTATTGCGATATGTAACGGGTTCGGAGCCGGAGTCGCTTGATCCCGTGATCCCGAACGGCCAACCCGAAGCCCGGATCCTGATGGCTTTGTACGACGGGTTGATCGAGTATCATCCGGTGACGATGGATCCGATCCCGGGTGTCGCTGAGAGCTGGGAAATAATCGAGGGCGGGACCGAATACATTTTTCACCTGCGGAAGAACGCAAAATTCTCGAATGGCGATCCGATAACTGCGCACGACTTTGTATACTCCATCCGCCGAGGATTTAAACCCGAGATCGCGTCGCGGAACGCGAGCCTTGGTTACTACATAAAATATTCCGAAGCGTACAACTCGGGCTTTGCGTTTGCTAGAGACAAGGACGGCAAGTTTCTTTTGAAGAAGGATTTTGTCGAGATGGTTGAAGCGGCTTTGCCGCAAGAAGCGACGCCCGCCGGCGACAGCGCATTTCATAAGTTCCTCGACGAACCCGAGCGGCTGACCGTCCCGACATCCGATAAGGACCTCCTGAAACTTGCCGACAGTGACCCGAAGCTTAATGCCGCGCTAATAGGTAAAGAACTGGTTCCGGTGAGAGCTGAGGACATAGGTGTCGAAGCGGTTGATGATTACACCTTCCGTATAAAACTGTATCAACCAGCGCCGTACTTCATGGGGCTTCTCGGACATCAGTTCTTCCGCGTGGTCGACCAGAAGGTAGTCGAGAAGTTTGGCGAGAGATGGTCGCGACCCGAGAACATCGTCACGAGCGGATCGTTCAAGGTTCTCGAGGACCGTCCATATGACAAGCTGGTCGTTGTAAAGGATCCGCAGAATTGGGACGCGGCGAACGTGAAGCTGGATCAGATCGAGTTTTATCCACTCGACGAACAGACGACGATGATGAACCTTTATAAGTCGGGCCGGGTTGATGCGCTCTACAATCACACTGTCCCCGCTCCGTGGTTCGACCAGGTCAGTCAATACAAAGACGAGTATCTGCTGCACCCCGAAAATGCCAGCGAGTTCTATGTAATCAACGTCAAAAAGCCGCCGATGGACAATCAAAAGGTCCGCGAGGCATTTGCACTGGCTGTCGATCGCGATGCGTTCGAAAAGCTAAGGCGGACGTACAAGCCCCTGGTGGATTTCGTGCCGTTCGGAATTTTTCCGAAGTATGAAGAGGCGCGTGACAAGGTCTATTCGGAGGAGCTGAAGAAGCAGGGAAGCTCGCTCGACGAATGGAAGGCCCGAAAGTTTAATCCTGAAAAAGCGCGCAAGCTGATGACCGAAGCGGGCTTTCCTGTCCAGCAGTCAGGCAGTGGCTTTAGTTGCCCAACATTTCCGGTTGAAAGCGTTTCGATAACCTACAACACTTCGGAGAGCAACAAGTCGACCGCAGAGTTCGCGCAGGCGCAGTGGAAGCAGAACCTCGGCATCACGGTGCCGATCAAGAACATGGAGTTTAAGACGTTCTTGCCGCTGCTGAACAAGGTTGATTATGAAGGGTTCGGCCGCCGCGGATGGGTGGGTGATTACATGGATCCGTATACATTTCTCTATCTGTTCTATTCGCCAAACAATTCAGGCGCGACTGGGTGGTGGGATCCGAAATACGACCGCATGCTGGATGAAGCGAACAACACCACTGACCCGCAGAAAAGATATGAGAAGCTCGCGGCGGCGGAACTCTACATGATGCAGAAACAGATCGTGATACCGCTCGGCGTACCCGGAACGAGCTGGTTGAAGAAGCCATACGTGAAAGGACTGTATCCGAATCCTGGAACGCTGCACCCCTGGAAGTTTGTTTATATCGAACGCGACCCTGCAAAGTGGGACCATGACGTCGACAACATGATGAGTGAGAAAAACCCGGTCGTCGAAGACCAGCTTGCGGTGATAATGCGGACGCAGGACGAATTCATGAAATCTAAACAGAGCCAGGCCAATACGGCGACGGGCGAATAGGAATGCTGATATTTATTCTCCGCAGGCTCCTGCTCATTATCCCGATGGCGTTGCTCGTCGTTACGCTCACGTGGGGTCTTATCCGCGTAGCTCCGGGAACCTTCTACGATGGTGAAAAGAAATTGCCGCCGGCTATCGAGGCGAACATTCGCACGAA
>JBDTMK010000077.1:0-10690 GCA_039934315.1 Pyrinomonadaceae bacterium
GACGGTGTGACGCGTGCTATCCGAGTTGTTAAATAATGCTTTTAGGAGAGTGTATGAAGATCATATCTGTATTTGTAATGTTCGTCCTGTTCGGCGTTTTCGCCGACGCCCAGGACGCCCCGAAAGTCCTCGCGGAAATTGCTGCGAGCTCCGAAGGCACGGTCAAGAACTCGCCGTTCTCCGCCGAGGCCGTAAGCGAGAGCGTGCAAACACTAGCCGACGGTAATCGGATAGTCCGCAACTCGACGAGCAAACTTTATCGAAACAGCGAAGGACGTTTTCGTCGCGAGATGACGTCGGGATCCGGCGGGATGCTGGGCCCGATGTTCACGTATGGCCCGGGTGTAACATTGCTCGATCCCGTCGGCGGTTTTCGCTATACGATCGATCCGAATCTGAAGACCACGCATCAGATGCTGATTCGTCCGAGGAGCGAGATAAAGATCGTCACAGGTGTGACACCTATTACGACGGTCGAAGGCTCGGGTCTCTCAGAAAAAGTGCGATCTGAGATCAAAGCGGCAGTCGAGGCCCGGGTATCGGGGCAGAATAATGTGGTCGTCTCCGAGAAGGTCCGAGAGGAGATCAGGGCAGCCGTTGTAGCACCGGCAGCGATCGCACGTACCGTCGTGGGTCAGATGGCCGAGGCTCCGAGCTTCAGCATGTCTTACGCGTACGGATCCGGATCTCAGTCGAAATGGGATAAGCGCACAGAGGAACTGGGTACCCAGAATATCGAAGGTGTCGACGCCGAGGGGACGCGGACGATCACGAGCATCCCGGCCGGTGAGATCGGCAACGAGCGCCCGATCGAGATCACTTACGAGAAATGGTATTCGCGCGATCTGCAATTGGTGGTGATGTCGAAACATAACGACCCGCGATATGGCGAGCAAACGTATCGTCTGACAAACATAGTCCGCAGCGAGCCTGATCCGTCCCTGTTTACGCTTCCGAACGGATACAAACTTGTTACGGAACCCTCGGGAACGTATACCGTCAGCCCGACAGCAGTTCGAGCTGCCGCCGCGGAGCGAGCGGTGACCGCGGGCCAGGCGCAGAAACCTGCAACAGCGACAAAAACAAAACCGTAAGCTTAATTTGTAAGGAAAAAAATACTCCTCCTAAGAGTTAGACCTTACAATGCGAATCCCGTCCGTTTATGCCGCGGACGGGATTTTTTATTTTCGGTTATAGGTTTAAATCTCGGCCAGTCGATCCGTGTACTCATGTACTCTTTGATGCTCAGCACAAATTAGCGACGGAACCCGCAGAAAAAGTCGCGGAAGGCTAGCCATGCTCCGGCGAGAAAAAATGTAGGGCGATTCCAAATCCGGTGTATTTTATAGCCATGCTTCGAGCTGCATTTCTCCTTTCCACAATCGCTTTGTTTTCGACCTACGCGATGGCGCAGAGCGACTGTCCATCCATTTCGGTTAATGGACCGGCGGGCATCGTTCAGGTGGGCGAGCTCGCAAACTATAGCGTCGCAATAGATCTTCCCCCTGAGGGCCAACTGACATTGCACTATGTATGGAGTGTTAGTGCGGGAACAATTGTTCGCGGACAGGGAACAACCGTAATAGAAGTTCGCCAACCCACAAATGAATCCGTCACAGTAACAGTAGAAGTAAGAGGTCTTCCGCAAGGATGTCCGAACTCCGCAACTGAAACCGCCGCCGGACTTATGGCGCCGGAAGCAATCAGGATCGGAGTTCTTCGCTCCTTCGAAGCAGGCAAGTACGAAGAACAGCTCGCGGGTTTCATTGAGGAGCTACTGGCAAATTCAAATAACCAGGGCTACTTGTTCATCGATCACAAAAAGACCGCGACCAAGAGCGATATGGCGCGGAAGGAAAAGATCATCATCGACGCCCTCCCGAGTCCCTTCGATCGATCACGAATAACGTTCGTTCGATGGGAGGGAGGTTCCGGGATCGCAGAATTTTGGCGTGTTCCGCCTGCGGCCAGCAATCCGCTATGCGAAGAATGCGGGAAGGTTGCCGGTGTATCGGCGCAATGTCCGACGATTTCCGTGGCAGGTCCGGCTGGCATTACCATGCCCGGCGATCTGATGTACTTTAGAGCGGAACTAACGGGAGAAATACCGAACAACGTCAGCTACCATTGGAAAATAAAAGATGGTGAGATCATCGCCGGGCAGGGAACGCTCGAAATCCGGGGTAAGTACTCAACAAGCGTTTGGTATGGAAATGTTTTAGCTACAATCACCGTTTCCGGACTTCCCGAGGGATGCTCTAATACGGCATCGGAGAAACTCAACATGACCGGGCCCGAGCCGGAACCGGAACTTCTCGGTTCGATTCGGGGCGGGAAATACGTCATAAATCAAGATCTGATTGAGCAGCTAGGTAATGCCCTTCGACAGCAGCCGAACCCGCAGTTGTACGTTATAGTTTATTCTCGCCTCGCGGAGAACAAGTTCACTGGACTAATGTGGCGCCTTCTCAAACAGCTTTCATTGACAAAGATCGACCATTCTCGATTCACGATAGTGAGGTCCGACATCAAGGATCAAGAAGCCGCGTTCTGGCTGATCCGACCCGGCGTCTCAAATCCGGCTCCATAACGCCCAACTGAGTTCCGGACGCAGGAGACGAGCCTATTCCACGTGATCGAACATTTCCCATCCGGCTTATCCCAAGCTTGCAGGAAAAGAAGATTGGAGTGGCTCACCAACCAACTCGCAGTTCAGAATAAACTCCCTCATACGAGTTTCGAGATTGTCACAGCGGATTTTTCACCCGACGGATCTGCCTGGACGAAAATCTATAGTGTTCCGCCGGGGCCGAAACTCCCTAGCCATAAGAATCCGCTAAACTCCAATTCCTCTCAAGTTCTGTCTTCAGGCCGCCCGAATCCCGATCGCACTCGCGACAATAAATTTAACTGCCAGGCATATACAAGGTTGACAATGCTTAGAATTAGAATTATTCTAAATCTAACCTGAGAGTCATGAACATCACAGAAATACAGGAATTAGGTTTAACGAAACAGCGCGAGGTTGTGCTTCAGGTGATCCGCGATGCCGAACATCATTTGACGGCGAATGATGTTTTCACGGCGGCAAAGGATCTTTTGCCAAGCATCAGCTTCGCCACGGTTTATAACTCGCTTCGGTTTTTGAAGGAGGCGGGACATATCGCCGAGATCCAGTTCGGGAACGGCGCGAGCCGCTTCGACCGGATGACGTCGCGACACGACCATGCCATCTGCACAAAGTGCGGGAAGCTGGTCGATATCGAGATGGACCTGCCGGTGGACATCATGAAGAACGCGGCAAAGTTCTCGAAGTTCAAACCGGAGTCGATCGAATTTACACTGCGCGGACTTTGTCCGGATTGCGCGAAGAAAGATTAGCGACAGAGAACACAGAGGTATTGACACTTTCGAATTTCTCGGTGTGCTCGGTGGCAAATAAATAAATTAATACAAGGAGACTATTAACAAACATGGCAACTGCAACAGGAACGGCAACTGAAAGGACGACGTCGATCGCAAAGGTCGGTCAACCGGCACCGGACTTCAACATGCCGTCGACCAAGAACGTCGACACGCTGGGTGAGAATGTGAAACTTTCGGACTACAAGGGCAAATGGCTCATTCTGCTTTTTTACCCGCTCGATTTCACGTTCGTCTGTCCGACGGAATTGATCCACTTCTCGGAACGTCTGGATGAGCTGAACGGCATTGGTGCCGAGGTTCTCGGCGTCTCGACCGACTCGGTCCATTCACATCGTGCGTGGCTGAAAACGCCGCAGGATCAGAACGGAATTTCGGGTGTGAAGTATCCGATCGCGTCGGATGTCGGCGGCAAGCTTGCACGTCAGTACAACATCCTCGTCGAGGAAGCGAACATCGCTCTTCGCGGTCTGTTCATCATCAACCCGGAAGGCGTCCTACAGTATTCGGTCGTTCATGACCTGAACATCGGACGTTCGGTCGATGAGACTCTTCGCGTGCTGCAGGGATTGCAGACCGGCGGACTGTGCTCGGCCGACTGGAAGCCAGGCCAGGAAAACCTGAAGGTTTAATTTTGGATTGCCGATTTTGGATTGCGGAAAAGGTAGGTAGTGCTGACTGATCCAAAATCCACAATCTAAAATCCAAAATCGATTTACGGAGTAAATCACTATGCCAATGAGAATTGGAGATGCGATGCCGTCGCTCGATGGAGCGACCACCTGGTTCAACGGCTCGCTGGAAGATGTACAGTTACACATCAAGGGAAAGCCGACGCTCGTGCATTTCTGGGCAGTGTCATGCGGGATCTGTAAAGACAATATGCCGCAACTTCAGGACTTGATCAAAAAGTTCGAGTCTGCGGGTCTGCAGACAATCGCGGTGCACATGCCGCGATACGAAGCGGATACTGATCTCGATACTGTAAACCAGGCGATGCAGGATAATGGGATCACCGAACCAACGGCAATCGATAGCCTGCATAAGCTGAAGGACGCTTTTCTAAACGAGCAAGGGTGGGTTCCGGTCTATTATTTATTCGACGCGGAAGGAAAGCTGAAAACTCGTGCGGCCGGTGAGTTTGGCATTGGGGTGCTGCAGACTGCACTCGACAAAATGTTCGCGGTCCATTCGGTCGCCGCCTAACCAACGGAGAATGGAAAAAACGTTAGCACCGGCGGGTGCGACATGTTGGTAGTTTTAGACCAAGGGAAGTCAGAGCTCCGGAAGGAGCGGCATTATGTGTCGCACTTCTGGAGCTCTTCTTCCTTACCTCGCGTTTTCTGCCAATGTCGCTCCTCCGGAGCTGTTCTAAATATTCCCGCTGAACAATTCCCACAGGATCGCCCCGATGATGTAGACACTCGCCAAAATCGACCCGACGAGAAGCAATATCAAAAACCCGATAATTCCGAATACGAAAATGTAGTCGCTCATCTTCCCGACATTGTTGCCGGTCGCGCGGGTCCGGATAAGGTCCATGTTTTGGTGGTTTGATTTCCAGAAGAAATCGAATGCGTCTCCGATGAACGGGATCGTACCAACCACATAATCCAAACCGATGTTGAAGGCCATTCTAAGCAGAGTGATCTTCGGAACTCCGTAGCGGACCCCTGCGAACAAAATATAGAATGACGCGAATGAGGTGAGAGTGTCACCGACATTTGGAATCAACCCGATCAACGCATCCAACCCGAATTTCCAGCCCGTGCCGGGGACTCGGAACAGGCCATCGAGATAACGCGACAAATTCTCGAGACCTTCTTCGATCTCCACCGGCGTGTGTTGTTTTTTCGGCAATCCGAGAATGCCGCGCTTTTCGATTTCTTCCATCTTTTTTTTAACGCAGAGACTGCAGAGTTCGCAGCGAACTTAACTGCTGATCTATTTCCTACTCCGCGTGCTCCGCGATCCCTGCGTTGCAGCGACCTCCACGATCTTCACCGTAATTATCTTATCGCCCCGCACGATCTGATCTACGATTTTCATCCCGGTTTCGTTCACTCTGCCAAACACCGTGTAGCCGCCGTCGAGGTGCGGTTGCGGCGAGTGAGTTACGAACCACTGTGATCCACCAGTGTCTTTGCCCGACAGCGCCATACCGACCGCGCCGCGATCGAACGGAACCATATTGATCTCGCAGCGGATCGACCACCCGGGCCCGCCGTTTCCGTCGCCGCGCGGATCGCCATCCTGCATCACAAAGTTCGGCACGACGCGATGAACCTCGAGGCCATTGAAATAACTTGTACGAGCGAGTTTGATGAAATTATCGACCGTGAGCGGCGCGTCTTCGGGAAGAAATTCGATAGTAAACGCGCCTTTCCGCGTTGTGAGAATCGCCCGAACGCTGCCGTTCTTTCGCGAAACCGCACGAGCATAATCCGCCTCAGAGTTCAGCAGTTGACCAACCTTGGTCCCGTTTCCCGAGTGGTGTCCTACTTCTTGCAGTTTCTCCTGAAGCGATGGCGCAACTATCTCGGCGGTCGTAAAGGCGCCCTCATTCATCATGTCTAGGGCCTTTTTTCTCACCAGCTGATCCTGCGAGCCCGCCGCCACGGTGATAGCTGCCAACGACTTTCGCTTGTCGAGTTTGAAGAGAGCGTCGAGCGTCCCCAGTATCGCGTCGTTGTATTGGCTATCGTTCTGAAACGCATAGTCGAAAGCTCCGTCCAGTGCCTGGAGATTCTCCGGAGTTGATGGCAGTTCAGCAAGAAGCTCGGCCGCGGTCGCGCGAATAAATAGATCCTTGTTCAAAAGCGCGGATCTCAGAACCTCCGCAAGGTTGGCGGTCTTGAACGCGGCGAATGCGCGAATAACGTCGGAACCGGCCTTGATCGTGTCGGCGTCTTTGACCGGGTCCGCTTCGGCATACGCCCTCGCGAGCGGGGCGAGGATCAGCGGAGCCTCGGTCTTCATCTGAAAGCCTTCTTCGTTCATCGGTTCGAGCGTGGCAAATTCGCCGATGACCTGTGCGAGCGTGCTGTACTGTCGCCAACTGGTGAGCTCCGGTTTGTCGTTGTCGCCGCGGACCGGTGCGATGCGCAATCTTGCGACGTAAACTTCGGGTGAAAATCCGCGATCCAGTTTTCCGAATTCGCGAAAAAGATTCACGGCACGTTCGTTTCGGCTGTTCGTCAGCAGGCGCCCGAGCGTCGTCGCGATCTCTAGAAACTCACTATGCTCGTTCGGAAGAAGGTTCGGCTTCCAGGCTTTCTTGTACGCGGCGAAAACCGTCTCGCCGCGCTTCAAAAGCAGATCGGCCGCTTTCGCGTCTTTCAAAGCAGCCAGCGATTTCATTGCGGCGACACGCACGCGCGAATCTGTATCCGACGTCGCAGCCTTGATCAGAATATCGACGGACTCTTTATCTTCGGCGGCGCCGAGTACGCGCGCCGCATTTGCGCGTACGATCGCGTGGACGTTTGTTTTAAGCAGATCCCGTGCATCGCGGCTCGAGTTCTTTGCTCGCAATCGGGTAAGCGTATTTAGTGCGTCGGACACAATCGCCGGATCGGTGTGGGCGAGAAACTTTCGAACGGTTTCTTCCGATCCCGCCGTCCGGGCGCGCAAAGCGGCGGTCAGCGCGAGACGGATCGTTTCTGTGTTTTGCGGGGCCTTGCGTTGCTCTGCTTCGAGAGTGAATACGATCGCCTGGCCGAGATCCTTTGCTTTTGGATCTTTCGGATTCGCGGCCGCGATCTTACCGGCCGCTTCTGCCAGCCTTCCACGATTGTCGTGTTCGACGACGCCCGGCATCTGAGCTCTCGCCGTCTCGCCGATCAATCGCAAGATGACATCGGCCGCCTTGATAGATTCGATCTCGCCGAGCGCGAATGCTGCCATCTCACGCACCTTCACCGATCGATCTCTCTCTAGCAGAACCGAAAGAGCCGGCACCGCCGCATCGTGACCGATGCGGCCCGCGGCGAGAGCTGCCCTGCTTCGAATCTGTTCGTTCGAACTCTTCAGGAGATCTTCGACCGTCTTATCGTATCGTCGCGCATCTTCCGCTTTTACGATCGCGATTTCAATTGCACGGTTGGCCGCATACCTTTGAGCGACTATCTCGGACGGTACAGAAACCAGAGCGGCAATGCACATCAAGAGGGAAATAATAATGGTTCTCATTCTTATTTGGTTAAAGCCCTGTTGTTGATCATATCGATCTTCCACGCTCCGCCTTCTTTCACCAATTTTATGGGAAGGACCCTCCGACCGAATCCGGAGTGCACGGCCTTGGCCGGTTCCAGCTGGATGCGAAGCGTGGCAGTCGCGCCTTTTATGACAAGCCGCGTTGCCGAGATGCCGTTCACCCAAGAGTGTTCCCAATCCTGTGCGTCGATGAAATAATCCGCGCCGTATTCTGAATACGCCGGGGAATATACCCATCGACCCAGACGCGCGGAAACGAACTCGCGCATTCGTTTCTTGTTTTGAAGAATCGGCTCGCGCTCGGCGTTTAATTCCGTCAGATACCATTTATAAAAATCTATGGCGACGGCATCCGGACCTGCGACCTGCGCCCCGGTGGAAACGTTGAGCGCGGAGAGAAGGAGAAACGCAGATAAAAATAGTTTTGTCACGAATTTTCTATGATCTCGTAGCTCGTCGTTATTTCAGCGGTCGGCTGGACGGTCGCGCCAACGGAACAATATTTTGTGTTCGACAGCTCGATCGCGTGCGCCACGGCTTTTTCCGATACGCTACGCCCGTGCACGATATGGTGAATGTGGAACTTAATGAACTTGCGCGGATGATCTTCGGCACGATCACCCGAAATCTCAACTTTATAATCAGTTATGTCCTGGCGCTTCTTTAGCAAAATCGAGACAACATCGGCGGCAGTGCATCCGGCGACTGACACCAGAAGCATCTCCAGCGGCGTCGGCGCTGCATGTCTTTCGCCTTTTGTATCAATTGTTTGTGCGTGGCCGCTGGGTGGAATGCCGATAAAGAACTCGTCACCCGCGTATTGTACAGTGGCCTTGTAAGGGGTTGCAGACATGAGATTATTCCTCGGTTTTAGGTGATCAAATTACCGAAATATTAACACACGGCATTTCGCGGACGGCCTCTGCCCGGTACCGAACAACTTTTGGAATAAAAAATGCTTCAAATTGCAGGGACTAGCCTTCCATATTTCGACAGGTTGGAGAACGTTATGAAACGCCTTGGTAATTTTTTCGCCGCGATCGCTGTGGTGTCGTTTGTGCTGATTGGAACCGCCGGTTTGGCTGATGGACAAAAGCGGAACGAGAAGCAGATACGGGACCTTGTTCGCTCTTTGAACGCCCAGATAGACGACTTTCAGTATGGTCTCGACTATCAGCTTCGCAGTGCGTCGTCGAAAAGTCAGGACGTCGAAAATGTGCAGGACAGCATTCGCAGGCTCCAGACAAAGGTCGACGACTTCGAAGAAAATCTGAACAATCGGAAGGATAACCGCGACGATATTCGAGAGATCGTTACGTCCGCAAAGGACATCGACGCTTACCTAGACCAGGATCAGCAGAACCGCCGAATCGAAACCAACTGGCAAAGCGTTCGAACAACGATCAACAGTCTCGCTTCGAACTACGGCGTGACACCTGATTGGAGCTCGCGTATTTCGGCGACGCCGGGCGTGACCCGTGACCCTGTCGGCAACACGGGACCGCCGCGAATGTCCGCGCCGAGTCAGGCTCGCGTCTCGGGCCCGACGAATAATCTTACGGGAACCTACCAGCTCGATTCATCGAAAAGCGAGAACACGGCCGACATAATCTCACAGACCAATGTCGCTGACGCGCAGCGTCAGGACCTTCAGTTGAAGCTCGAGGCTCCGGAACAGATAGCGATCGATATTCGCGGCAACCAAGTGACGCTTGCTTCGTCGAAGGCCCCGCCCGCTATGTTTGTTGCTGACGGACGTGAGAAGACTGAGCAGGTGAACGGCCAGACGATCCGTCTGCGAGCCACTCTTCGTGGTGAAGAGTTGACCATCACGAGCCTTGGCGGCGATACGGACTATGCGGTTGCGTTTACCACGATGGACGGTGGCCGGGGGCTCAAGATCACGCGCCGTATAACGACCGACTATCTTAGCGAGACTGTTTTCGCGGAGAGCGTTTACAACAAGACCGAGTCGTTCGCCGGCCTAGGTATCGATCGCAATTTGCCTCCCGCGGCTCAAGACAGCGGCACCTATTCAAGCAATGACCCTAGCGACCGCAACACCGGTGCTAATCCTGTGGGTCCGTCTATCTCAACGACCGGTAATGGCGAGTTCATAGTGCCGAGCGGAACCATCGTTACCGGCTTGCTTGAGTCCGCGATCGACACGAAGATTACGCAGAACAACGATCGATTCAAACTGATCGTGCAGTCGCCGAATGACTTTCGCGGAGCGACTGTCGAAGGATATTTGAGCGGGGTCGGGCGATCCGGTCAGGTTTCGGGACGCTCGAATGTGACGTTTCATTTCGAGTCGATCACGCTGCGGAGCGGTCAACGGTACGATTTCGCGGGTTACCTCCAGTCGATCAAAGATCAAAATGGAAAGGTAGTCAAAGTGGACGCCGAGGGCACCGCTAAGGGCGGCAGCCAGACAAAAGAAACCGCGAAGCGCGGTGGCATTGGTGCGGGCCTGGGAGCGATCATCGGTGCGATCGCCGGAGGCGGTACGGGTGCGGCGATCGGAGCGATCATCGGCGGCGGTGCCGGTGCGGGTTCGGTTGCCGTGCAGGGTCGCGAGGATCTCAAGCTGATGAAAGGCTCGATGATCACGGTCCAGTCGACGTCCCCGGCAGGTGATAATCGGCGAGTGACCGATAATTAAGTAAAAAGGCACAAAGTAAAAAGGTAAAAGCTAGAGAGCACGGAAGTGGCCGGAGAGTAATTCTCGCGGCCGCTTTTTTCCGCCCGGACTTCCTACTCTTGCCTTTTTACTTTTCACTTTTTACTTTTTCCCTTTAACTTTTTACTTTTGTCTCATGCCCGACCTTCCTGAAGAGATCGAACAATACCGCGACCGTAAATGGCGGCGCGAGGACGCACTCAAGATCGAGACTGCCGAACAGGCCGAGGCTATGGTCGAGGAACTCGGCTTTTGTCTCGGGCTAACTGACGCGCGCAAGAATTTGCCGTCGTTCTACATCGCGGTTTGCGGACGCCGTGACGCGCACATGCCACGGAACGTGCAGAAAGATCCCGAGGCCAGTGCGGC
>JBDTMK010000078.1:0-10659 GCA_039934315.1 Pyrinomonadaceae bacterium
TGAAGGCTGTGATCGAGCTTGCCTCGTTCACCCCGTTCAACGAAATTCACTTCGCGTTTCTCGATCAGCTCACTGAATCGATCGGTATCGTTATCAACACGATCGAGGCGAACATGAGAACCGAGGAACTGCTCAAGCAGTCTCAGTCGCTCGCCCAGGAATTACAGTTAGGCCAGGCTGAATTGCAGGAGACGAACCGCCGACTCGAACTGCAGGCCCAGTCGCTGCAAACTTCGGAAGAGCTTCTGAAGCAGCAGCAGGAAGAATTGCAGCAGACGAACCAGGAGCTGGAAGAAAAGGCTCGGCTGCTGTCCGAACAGAAGAGCGAGGTCGAGCAGAAGAATCGACAGATCGAGCTTGCCCGCACGGCCCTCGAAGACAAGGCGAAACAGCTCGCACTGAACTCGAAATACAAATCCGAGTTTCTCGCGAACATGTCGCACGAGCTTCGAACTCCGCTCAATTCGATGCTTATTCTTTCGAAGATGCTTTCTGATAATGCGGATACGAATCTTAACGAGAAGCAGGTCGAGTTCGCAGAAACGATCCATTCATCGGGTGCCGATCTGCTCGCCCTCATCAATGAGATTCTCGATCTCTCGAAGATCGAATCCGGAACGATGGGTGTCGAGATCGGCGAGGTCCCATTTGCCGATCTCCAGGCGGACACGGAACGAACATTTAGCCAGATCGCCAGCGACAAAGACCTTCAGCTGATCATCGATTTGAAGAAGCGTTTGCCGCAAAGCCTGCAGACCGACGCGAAACGCCTCCGACAGGTTTTGAAAAATCTCTTGTCGAATGCGTTCAAGTTTACGCAGCTGGGACAGGTCAAAGTCGAGGTCGACGTCGCGGACAGCGGCTGGAGCTTCGACAACAACAGCCTCAATCGTGCGTCATCGGTCATCGCGTTCCGCGTCAGCGATACGGGTATAGGGATCTCCGAGGACAAACAGCAACTTATCTTCGAAGCGTTCCAGCAGGAAGACGGAACGACCAGCCGCAAGTACGGCGGTACTGGCTTGGGTCTTTCGATCAGCCGCGAGATCGCTCGTCTCCTTGGCGGCGAGATCACGCTCGAAAGCCGTCCGGGCGAGGGAAGTAGATTTACTTTCTATCTACCGGAGAGCTACGAGCCGGTTTCGCTTAGCCCGCAGGATGACAAGTCCGAAGTAGACCTCGCGAAGGAAGAGAGCCGGCCGAAGCCGAACCTTATATCGCTTGCTCGCCCCGCGGACGAGGATGCACCTTCGCGGGTCCAGATAATCGTCAGTGATGATCGCTCGCAAATAGAATCCGGCGACGGTGTTCTTCTCATTATCGAGGACGACGCGGCGTTCGCACGAATCCTGATGGACGTCGCGCACGAAGTCGGTTTTAAGTGCCTCGTATCTCAGCATGGTGAGGACGCACTTATGACGGCTCGCAAGTACAGGCCGAACGCGATCACGCTGGATCTGACGCTGCCCGGCATGCACGGCTATGCGGTTCTCGACCGACTCAAGCACGACGCGTCTACGCGTCACATTCCGGTCCAGATCGTTTCGCTTATCGAAGACATACGACGCGTTCTGCGGCTCGGAGCATTCGGATATCAGACGAAGCCGACCAACCGCGAGAAGCTTGTCGAAGGTATCCGAAAACTGAAGGACTTTGCAGAACAGCCGGTCAAAAAACTTCTCCTTGTCGAAGACGACGATACGCTTCGCAGCAGTATGACCGAGCTGCTCGCAGGAAAGGATGTTTCCATCACGGCCGTCGGGAACGGCGAGGAAGCTCTGGCCGAACTGGAGGCGGAGCGGTTCGATTGCGCGATCGTCGATCTGATGCTGCCCGATTTCGAGTGGAGCGATCTTATTGGCAAAATGAAAACGATGTCGGGCAGTCCGGAAATTCCGGTCATCGTCCATACCGGAAAAGATCTTTCGAAGACGGAGACCAATCGCATCAAGAAACTTGCCGAGACGGTCATCGTAAAGGACGCAGATTCGATCGAGCGGCTGATTGATGAGACGGCGTTGTTCCTGCATCGCGACGTCGCAGACTTGACGGATGCGCAGAAGAACATGCTGAAGCATGTCAACGTCACCGATCCGCGGCTCGAAGGAAAGAAAGTTCTGATCGTCGACGACGACATTCGGAACATCTTTGCTCTCACAAGCGCGCTCGAGAGGCAGCAGATGCAGGTCGTGTATGCAGAAAACGGAAGGGACGGTATCGAGATGCTGCAGAAGACACCGGGAATCGACGGTGTTTTGATGGACATCATGATGCCGGGCATGGACGGGTTCGAAGCGATGCACGCGATCCGGCAGATCGGCAAGTTCAAGTCGGTGCCGATCATCGCGGTCACGGCAAAGGCGATGAAGGGCGACCGGCAGAAATGCATCGAAGCCGGCGCGTCGGATTACATTACCAAGCCGGTGGAGACCGAGCAGCTCATGTCGCTGCTTCGAATTTGGCTTGATAATTAATGAGCAGCGTATGGTTAGTCGAATCTAACCGGGGATAACTAAGATCGAAAACAGATCAAAGCTGATATGAAAGCGCCCCCTAAAATTATCCGCTTCATCTGCGGTCGATAACTTTTATTTACTGAGACTTTATTTTTGTATTGACCAAGAGGGGATTGAATGTTTGAAGAATCGGTTAAAACGTCGAACGAAACGCCGGTTAACGTGCTGCTGGTCGACGACAGGCCCGACAATCTTTTGGTAATGAAGACGATCCTCGAGGACCTTAACCAGAACCTTGTTTGCGCGTCGTCGGCCCGCGAGGCTCTCAAGTTCCTGCTGATGGAGGATGTCGCGCTTATCTTGCTCGACGTCCAGATGCCGGGCCTGAGCGGCTTCGAGTTTGCCGAGCTGATCCGCGAACGCGAGCGCACACAGAACACACCTATAATTTTCGTTTCGGCGACGAGCGTCGACGACCAATATGTTTTCAAGGGCTACGCGCTCGGCGCGGTAGACTACATGACGAAGCCGTTTCAGCCGGACATACTTAAATCGAAAGTATTGTTCTTCACGAAACTTTTTCGACAGAACCAGGAGATCAAACGCCAGGCAAACCTGCTCGAGATGGCGAATGTCGCACTCGACAGCTCCAATCTCGATCTCGAAGCCCGTGTCCAGGCACGAACGACCGAGCTCGAAGCCGCGAACAATATGCTGGCTACCGAGCTCGACACCCGAACGCAATCAGAATCGCGTCTGGCCATTGAACATGCTGTCACTCGAACGGTCGCGTATGCCAACAGTCTCGAAACGGCGGCTCCTGAGATCCTTCATTCCTTCTGTGAAAATATAGGTGCGGGCATAAGCTCGCTCTGGCTATTGAATGACGCCGGGTCGGAGCTTCATTGTGCGTATCTCGAGTGCGCTGAAACGCAGCCATCGCTTGATAGATTCAAAGAGCGATGTCGTGCTATTACCTTCGCACGCGGTCACGGATTGCCAGGCCAGGTTTGGGATGAGAATAAGCCCGTGCTTCTCGGGGAAAATTTTCGCGGCAAGAAATATCCTCGGGAGAAATTTGCACGTGCAGCCGGCTTTATCGATGCCGTCGGGTTCCCGATCAAGATAGCAGACGAGTTTTACGGCGTTATCGAATTTTTTTCACGGTCGCCAGTTCCGAGCGATTTTCACCTCGTTAACATGCTTGACGCGATCGGCAGCGAAATCGGGCAGTTTGTCCAGCGCAAACGGATCGAGGGCGAGCGTGAGAGTCTTTTGGTCCGCGAACAAGTGCTGAGGCAGCAGGCCGAGCGAGCGAGCCGATTGAAGGACGAGTTTCTTGCAACGGTTTCACACGAGCTGCGGACGCCGCTCAATTCGATCCTCGGCTGGGGACAGATATTGAGCACCGGGAAACTAAACGAAGAAGAACGGCTGAACGCACTCGAGACCATATATCGAAATGCGAAATCGCAGTCGCAGTTGATCGACGACCTGCTCGACACTTCGCGATTGATCACCGGCAATCTTCATCTAAATCTCTCGCCGACGCCGGTGGCCCCGACTATCCAGACGGCGATCGATGTCGTCCGGCCGGGCGCCGAGGCAAAATCGATCACTATCGAGACTCACTATTCGTCCGACGTCGAGAGCATAACCTGCGACGCACAGCGTCTGCAGCAGATGGTTTGGAACTTATTGACGAACGCGGTCAAGTTTACTCCCGACAACGGACATATCGACGTTTCTTACGAGCGGCTCGACAACAATGTCCAGATAATAGTCAGCGATTCCGGCAGCGGCATCCCGCATGAATTTTTGCCGCTCGTCTTCGATCGTTTTCGCCAGGCTGACAGCTCGAGTACGCGGACGCATCACGGCCTTGGACTCGGCCTCGCGATCGTACGACATTTGACCGAGCTGCACGGCGGTCACGTCACGGTCCACAGCGACGGCCCGGGCAAAGGCGCGGTTTTTACGATCTCACTGCCGATCACACTCGCCGTCATGAGCAACGGTCAAGCGCCGCAAAAGTCTTCGAACGGTTACCGCCCGGGGAAGGCGGCTACTCATCAACTGAACGGCCTGCGTATCTCAATTGTCGATGACGATAATGACGCGTGTAATCTTTTGCGATTTTCGCTGGAGATGTCCGGCGCGGAAGTGAGGACATCTTCGTCAGTTGCCGATGCGATGCAGTCGATACGAGAATGGCGGCCGGATCTGCTTCTCACAGACATCAACATGCCCGGCGAAGACGGCTACTCGCTGATCAAAAAGCTGCGCGAGCTCAAGCCGGAAGAGGGAGCAAACATTCCCGCGATCGCGCTTACCGCGATGGCTCGAACAGAGGACAGTGAGCAAGCGATCTCGGCCGGATTCCAAATGCACATCCCGAAGCCGGTGGATATCGAGGAACTGGCAGATGCGATCGTCGGATTGGCCGGGAGGAAGTGAGGGGGGAGAACGGGAGACGGGAGACGGGAGACGGGAGACGGGGAGATAGGGAGAAAGGCAACGATTCACATCTGAGATTGAAAATTTGAGACTTGAGATTTGAAGTTTGAAGTTTGAAGCTTGCAAAAGGGCTTCATCGAAAGACGCGTTGCTTTCTCCCGTCTCCCGTCTCCGGTCTCCCCTTCTTCCCCTCAAGGCGCTCCCATAAATCCCAGATTCGTGTTCGGGAAGTTGCCGATATTTGGAAACACCGCCGGAAGCGCGGAGTCCGGTAATCCGAACCATCTTGCCAGCGTCGCGGCGTATTGTTCGATCGCCGTCGTGGGTATCCATCGGCCGCGCGATCCGGTGCCTGTGTCTGTGTCGTCGGGCCCGTCGAGCACCAATACCGGGTAGGGGGTTCCATTCGACGCGTTCATGCCGTAAAAGTCCGACGCCGTTACTCCGCCTACGACAAACTGATGGTTGCCCCATGCGTGGTCGGATCCGACACTGACGCCGGTGCCCGCCGGATTCATCGTTCGTCCGAAATCGGAGATCGTGAACTGCGTGACTTTGTCTGCAAGCCCCTGGGCCGCCATCTCATCATAGAAGCAACGCATCGCCTGACTTGTTTGTGAGATCAAGACATTATGCGTGCTGAGCTGTTGACGGTGCGTGTCGAAGCCGCCGATCTGAACAAAAAATATTTGTCGCCGGACATTTAAATCGGTTCGTTTTTTGATAAGCCTCGCAACCTGCTTCAATTGATTCCCGATACCGGTCGGCGGAAATTGAACCGTGATTTCCTGATACGATTGCAGCGAGTTGTTAACCGTTATCGCCTGATCCGAAACGTGGCTCGCCGCGGCGATCAGCTCGGAATTGAGGTCCTGTGTCCGGAGTGCATTTAGCGCATTGAGCTGAGCTTGCGAATCCGGAAGAGCGTCGTAACCCTGCGGCTTGAGAACCTGATCAAGGCCGCTCGGTGCGGATGCGATCGCCATCGGAAGAGTGGTTTGTCCCGATGTGAAAAGTTGAGCGCCGGCGATCGATGTGATCATCGGAACCAGAGCTCCAGGATTGTCGGCGGCGTGGCGTTGATCGGAAAGCCTACCGCCCCATCCGGAAAAAATCTGTCGATCGCTCTGGCCACTCTGATGCTGATAAGCCTGGTCGGAATGCGAGTAAAGGCCGTACGGTTTCGGATGAAAGAAGTCGTACATCTGCGCCTTTGTCGTCGGTTTGACGAGTGATCCGACGTTCGTCACAACAGCCATTTTATTCTGGCCCCACAGTTCGTAGATCCCGTTGCTGTACGGTCCGGCCCCGAATGCGGGATGCAGTCCGTAGGTCAGATTGCCCATTCGCGACACGGCGACCGGGAGCAAATTATTCTGCGGGATCGCGAGGCCGTAAGGATTCCGAAGCGCGTAGTAGGTCGCGAAATTGCTGATGCTCGCATCGGCATGGAGCGGAATCACACTGTTGTTCCCGTCATTGCCGCCGGCCATAAAAATACATACCAGCGCTAGGTAGTCGCTCGGTGGTGCCGACGCATTCTCGTCCGCGGCTTTCTGCGCGAGGGCGCTCATCAAACCGAAATGTCGAAACTGGGTGCCGAGCGCAGTCATTCCAAGAGCGCATCCGGATCTTCGTAAGAATTCTCGCCTATTCTGTTTCATCTATCTTTGCACCTGATACTGTGACGAAGTCGCGACAAGATAAACCGCACGTTTTGCGCGGAGCAGCGGAGCCGACTCGGGAACGGAAAGCACGACGTTGAGAATGGTGTCACGCATCTGCGTCGACATTGTGCCGTGCATCATTCGGATGTTGAGCACGTTCATCAGATCATTGCCGCTCGTGTCGGCCGCGGCGATCGCTTCAAGATTCGAAAGGCCGATGGAAGTGCCCGCGGTCACCCGCCTATCCGGATTTACCGGTACGCCGTTGAACACCAGCGCGTTCACGAAGTTGATCCGCGATATCGCCGTACCCGTCGTGTAAAGGCTGAACTCCGGGCCGTTGAATGAAGCCCCGGGAACTATAAAATCGGGCGGATAGAAATTAAAAACTGTCGGCGGCGCGAATGCGATCTGGCCCATCGGGTTGGTCTCGCTGGTCAGGACGCCGTCGCTCAGGGTCGTTCGGTCGAACGAACGAGCGTCGAACTGACGTGCCAAATTTGTCAGGAGCATTACCGGCTCGCGAAGTTTTCCGTAGCGTGGCTCAGTCTTGAGATCGCCTCGCGCTTCCGGATCGAGCAGGATCGCCTTGATCACTTCCTTCAACTGGGTTGGGTTTGTACGATTCGCGTTGAAGACGGCCGCAATGCGCCCGACATACGCCGGAGTCGGGTCGCCAGTTACCAGCTGCTTGATCAAAAACTTGCTGACGAACGGTGCGACGTTCGGGTGGTTGTAAATATTGTCGAGCGCCTGATTCAGCGAGCTCGCCGCGTAGGCCGTAACAGTCGCTCCGGTGCAGCCGTCGCATGCCGGAACATTTGTTGTCGTGGATCCCGGATACGCGAGCAGGGTCTTCGCTCGCAGATCGTGATTACTCGGATTAGTGACGATCATCGGATCGATGAAGTTCGGCGAGCCGGGGCTTCGGTGCGGACACTGGGTCAGCGTCGCCTCGCAAAGATTCCAGCCGGTGAACAAGATAGTGAAGTTATTGACGACGATCTGATCGTAGGTCGGCAGCGGAATATTCTGGCCGTCGTTCCGCACGGTTCCGTCCTGATTGAGCATCATCACGCCGATATTGAAGAGCTGCAGAACCTCACGCGCAAAATTCTCATTGGGGTAGAACCGCGTCGACTCACGCATGTCCAGGTAATCGCCCATGCCCGGGTTGAGAGCCATTTCCTGCATCAAAGTCCGCCAGTTGCCGAAGGCATTGCGGGAAAGGACTTTGTGATAAGCGACCATGTGGCTCGACTGTTGAATATCGGCACCCGAAATGACCCACAGCTGGCCGAGCGCCCATGCGACACGATGTCGAAGCTGCGCGTCGCCGTACAGAGCCTCCTTGTAAAACCAGTTCTGCACCGGGTACATCGTGTAATGGTTTGGATAGCAGAACGGATCCGGATCCGGCAGGCCGTCATCGATCTGCCCGTTGCAGTCTGTCGGAAGGGTAGTCGGCCGAAGAGGAAAAGCAGGGTACGGGTTGCCGGCGCTCGGGTAAGGCATTTCGAATTGTTCGGCCAGCCATCCACGCAATCCAAGACGCCGGACACGAATATCCAAAGCCGGACTCGGCCCGAACGCTGCCTGTTGCATGAACCGGTTCCTGTCACCCGAATAGACGTAGCCGACATTGCTGAGATCCGAGACCATCGGAGCCGGCGCCGCGGCTAGGGAATTCTCGCTCGCGTACTCGGCAGCCGTCGCGCCTTTTTGCCCCACAGTCAGTAGCAGCTTGTTGCTCTCGAGCCCACGCCACGCGACGCTGACCACCAGCTCTCCGGCCGGCGGCACATCTGAAAAAACAAGTTCGTCGCGCAGCTCGACTGTTAACGCGTAGGTGCCGTTACGGTGATAGAGCGGCTTTAGATCGAGGACCGGAAAACGATAAATGCGATGCGATGCATCCTCCGCGTAAACACGAAAAGCGTTCGCGCCTTCGCCCTTCATCAGCGGCAAGTTCTTCACAAAGAGAACGGTTCTGCTGTTCAGATCAAATGCGGCTGACGGGCCATCGGAAACGGACGGCAGTTCGCGAAGCGGCTTGGCCGGACTCTGCACGGCCAGCGCGTATATCGAATCAGCGACAGGCACAAGCACGGGTGTCGGCGAGTTTGGGTTCGGGTCCACCTGCGCCGATGCAGGCAGAGCCAAAAAAATCCCAGCGAAAAAAAACGATGCAAAGATTTGAAAGGAACGATAGAAATTTCTTTTCATGAGGTCAGAGGTATTCGCTTCAATTTTCAAACCGGGCTGAACGGGATCACGGGTGCTGCGAGTGGCGCGTCCGTCGAAAAGCCATAGTGGAACGTCTGAACGACACCGCTCCCGCTGTTCATGATCCACCAACTTCCGTCCGACGGACGATACACGGCAAAGTCTGTCTTTCCGTCGCCGTCGTAATCGCCGGGCGTAGGCCTGTCCGTCGCGAACCCGAAATCGACTTCAAGCTCCTCACCCGTCGTGCTCTTTCGGTAGCGCCAAAGCATGCGTCCGTCGCGAGCTTTTACGCCTCCAAAATCAGTCCTGCCGTCACCGTCGTAATCGCCGACGGCGGGAATGTCTACGTCCATATAATGGAGATAAGAAGGAGTGGTGTAGCCCGGGCTGTACGGTGGAAGCCATACCTTGAAATGGTGATTGACGTAGACGGCGATCTCGCTGCGGCCATCATTATCGTAGTCGCCGGGAACCGGGGTCGGATTAACGTTACAAGTATCGCCGACAGTTTTTCTGATCACGCCGCCCTCCTGATCCGCGATCATATAGACGCTGACAACGCAGGTCTCGCCGGGATTCTGGCTGACGTCGACCGGATAAATTTGACCAACTTCGGCACGGGCGTCGCCCACATAGTTTCGACTGAATTTCGAGTAGCCAAGCTCAAGGCCGTTCAATACCGTATGGCCGGCGGAACCTCTGCTCAGCCACCACTCGCTCGTGTCGCCATGATCGAAATCCCACCAGCGAAAGATGCCCGGATCGGTTTTGCCGTCGCCGTTGTAGTCCGCCGGAGCCGGAACGTCGAGGCTGCGTCCCCACTGAAGCGCGCTGGTTACCCCGGTTTGCGTGTTGAGGAAATACCAAACAGACGGCTCGGGCGAGTCGCCCCGCGTGCCCTCCCGATAGAGCGCGATATCGGTCCGGCCGTCTCCGTCGAAATCCAGTTTGAAGCTGTTGTCGATCGCCAACAGGTTTGACGCGGCGAAAAGACAAATACAAAGAGCGAGGTTTATTCGTAGAAAAAATCTCACGGCTGGCTCCTCTAGTCGAAATAAGACCTGCGAAGAATTTAGTGCTGAGATTTTAGCACTGAAGCGGACGAGATTAAAAAAAATTTGTAGAGCGGTTCGGATACTTAGTGTCCGGATCTCCTTGGGGTCCTTTGCCCGGTTTGCTTGAGATCCGGATCTTTCACGCAACGCCCGCAAAGATCGAAAATCTGGGTCGGCGTTTGAATCCTGTATCATTCCACCTTTGGGACATCCGCTTCCGGCACGCGCGAAATCTTTCTCTTGATATCTCGCACCAAACACGTTATATTCGGCCACGTCCTGCGACAGCTAAATTTTTTGAAACGGGCCCCTGGCAAATGCCAGGGGTTCGGCGGTTTAAAAGACCGCCGTTCAACTTCGTTGTAAAGGAGAAAACTCTGTGAGCTTTTCGCGATCCGTGTTTCTGCTCTTCGCACTCAACATTGTCGATGCCGTCATCACGATCATCTGGGTCAGGAACGCTTGGGCAACCGAGGGCAATTTTTTGATGGCGTCGGCCCTCGATTTTGGTGAAGGCACTTTTTTCGCAATAAAGCTTGGTATGGGTATTATCACTGCCGCAGTTCTTCTTTATGGCTCGCAATACCGGTTGGCGCAGATAGGCGCCCGAATAGGACTCGTCGCGTACTCGGTCGCGATCGTGTCGCACGTTTTGACGGGCTTTGCCGTCTCCGGATACTTGTCCTAGAGACCAATCGTTTCCGCCCGGCTTCAACCTACCCCAAGCAAGATCTAAATATTCGTTGAACACCAGATCCGCTGTGTCCGCTCTTGATTATATAAAAACCAGCCCAT
>JBDTMK010000079.1:0-10657 GCA_039934315.1 Pyrinomonadaceae bacterium
CGCCCTCAGACAGCACTTTCCCGTTTCCGTCTTTTCCCGCATCGAGGGTCTGCTTCAGCCGGCCTCCGCGCTTCGGAAACCGCTCGAACCAGCCAGGATTGTAGCCGGCGCTCTGTCGAGCGGTTTCCACGTGGGCAATGATATTCAGTCCCGGAAAGGCAACCCAGTAGGTGCCGTTCCCCATCGTGTGGTCGAAATGCCAATGCGTGTTGACGAGGTAACGCACCGGTTTGTTCGTCCATTTCCGAATGTCCGCGATATCCTCGCGGGCCGATGACGGAAGGTAACAAGAATCCACGACGAGGACTTCGCGATCGCCGATGATCACCGTTGTGTTTCCCTGCGGGAAAGTATCGGGAGCATCCTTGTGGCGGATGGTATAGATTCCTTCCGCCAGTTTCACCACTGTCCTCTCCAACGTTTTTCCGGAATCAAATCCAAACACCGAGGCAAATCCGTTGGACATGAAAAGCAAAGTAGCGATGACCATCCATGTTTCCAATCGGCGTTGCGTCATTTGAGACCTCCGAAAACGATAAAGTTAATTTCCTGTCGCTGACACCGGCAAAGGTTTGTCAAACTGAAACGCGTGTTTTGCGCGTCGATCTTATTACGCCTGAGCGGAAACTTTTGAAAATAAGTTCCGCTGTCTCCGGCAGGTTTGATGCCCCAAGTTCCGAGGTGGTGCGCGATGTACATCGCCGCGATATCAAGGCCGCGGGACGGCGTGTCGCGTCCTTCGAGCTCGTCGGATGCGATGAACGTCAGATGCTCTTTCAATTGCCTGGCGGTGACGCCGTCCGTATTACCGAACGTGGGTGCAACCGCGGCGGATCCGTTACGTCGCTGGGCGGTGATCGGACCAGAAATCGAAAGTGTTATTAGAAATAAGGCGAGAAACTTTTTCATAACAGCCTGCGAAAATTCATTACGATTCTTGTGGAGCCCCCACAAACTTAAACCCCCGCAACCGCGATCCCATCCGGGCCCCTGCCGCTATCGGCGCGTCCGACAACCTCGCCGCTTTCCAAATTGAGCCTTAGGATCAGATCAGGCTCCGCAACCGAAACGAACACGGTCTTGCCATCGGCTGCGAAAACGATTGCGAGCGGAACGCTTTCGAGCTTTATCCGCCGTACCTCTTTCTTGGTCGCCGCGTCGATGATGAGCAGCTCCTTGCTGTCCACCATACTGTTCACGACAAACTTTCCGTCCGGCGAAAACTTTACGCGATAGGGCCGCCCGCCGATCTTAATTTTTTCCTTGAAGCTGTTTGTCGCGGTATCGATGACATCGATCGCGCCTTCCGCGTTCAAGCCGGCCCAGACCTCTTTGCCGTCCGGTGAAAGATCGATCGCCTCCGGCTGTTTGCCGATCGCGATGTGTGTAACCCTTCGATCCGGAAGGAGGAACGTTTTGAAATTCGAACGAAGTGACCGAATCCGAGCCGACGTTCGATGTATAAAATCTCTTCTGATCGTTGGTGCCGACGACCATGTGCGATCCGTTCTGCCCTGTCCCCATGAGCCAGTCGATCTTATTCGCTACAGGATCGTAACGCGCGATCACTCGGTTCACTTCAGCCGTAAAGTAAAGCTTTCCGCCAATGACGAGGAGTCCGTGCGGCCGCATCAATGGTGATACATCAAACCGGCGGGTCTCTTTGCCGGTGGCTGTATCGATCACCGAGATCGAGCTGCCGGGTGTTTGAGCGCCATAGTTCGCGACGAAAGCGGTTTTGCCGTCGGCCGACAACGCAACCTCGTGCGGGCTGTCGCCGGTCGAAACTTTCGAAATAACTTTCATTGTCGCGGGATCGATTATTGCGAGCGTGCTGTCCGCTTTGTTCAAAGCGACGAGCACCGCCTTCGACGGTTGTCCGATGACTATGACGTAATCTCCGAAGACGAAGATGATGCCAAATACGAGCATCGTCAGAGCACTGGTCGTTCGCATACGCGACATAGATTTCTCCAGGTAAAAAGACGTGACTGCATGCTAATACTAGTCACGATGAAGCAAATCGGGGTTCGAAATGTGATGAACGGCAGTAGATTGGGACGAACCGTAGTGAATGGTGAATCGTAAATCGTGAATAGTAAATCGTGAATAGCGCTGCTTCGGGTCTCGTCTCTTAACTATTTAGGATTCACGATTTACTAGTTCTGGTTTTCGAAAAGCTCGGTGAACCGCTCGCGGTAGTTTCGGCTGAGAGCGAGCTCGGTTCCGTTTCGGAGAATGACGGCGTAGTCGCCGCTGAACATAGGATGAAGTTCTTTGATGCGGTCGATGTTGACGACCGTCGAGCGATGGATGCGAAGAAATTTTTCGGGATCGAGCTTCCCTTCGATGCCGTTCATCGTTTCGCGGATCATGTGGGCGTCGCGCCCGACGTGAAGCTTAACGTAATTTCCCGCCGCCTCGATCCAATCGATCTCCTCCGTCTTCAGAAAGAAAACACGACCCACCGATTTCACGACAAGACGATCAAGATATTTTTTCTCGCCTCGTAAGTCGGCGATCAGCGAGTTTAAGCGGTCGTCGAGGTCGCCCAGGTGCTTATGCTCGATGTGTTCACGAGCTCGGGTGACGGCTCGTTTGATCCGCTCGCGGTTGAAGGGTTTCAGAAGGTAATCGAGCGCGTGAACATCGAAAGCCTGCAGCGCATACTGGTCGTAAGCAGTAACGAAAATAATGGTCGGAAGCTTTTTTGCGGGAAGAGACTTGATCACTTCGAAGCCGTTCTTTTCCGGCATCTGGATGTCGAGAAAAACGAGATCGGGCTGCTGGCTGTTGATCGTTTTGATGGCGTCAGCGCCATTGCCGCATTCACCGATAACTTGAACATCGCTTTCGTCACGGAGAAAGCGCTTGACCCGATCGCGGGCGAGAGGTTCGTCATCAACGATGAGTGTTCGAATTTGCATTACCGTAGTACCGGGTGCCCATTACCTATCTCGCAATTCTCACTGAGACGGTTCAACTTTTGGCTGCTTGAAAGGAATAACTAAATTCACGCCGAGTCCGCCAGTCTCCAGCTTTTCGAGATCAAAACTATGGCTGTCGCCATATAGATGTCGGAGCCTGCGTCGCGTATTGGTCAGCCCGACCCCGTCGTGCAGATTTTCAAAGTCCCCGAACGGAACGCCGAGCCCGTCGTCGCGAACGCTGATCTCTAGATGACCGTTGCTCCGGACGGCATTGATATCGATCCGCCCGCCGCTTGATCGCGGAGCAATGCCATGCTTGATCGCGTTTTCGACCAAAGGCTGGAGGATCATGTTCGGCACGCTCGCATCCAGCGTGTCCGGTGCGATATTCATCTCCACCATCAGGCGGTCCTGAAAACGCATCTGCTCGATCTCGAGATATTTTTCGAGAAACTCCAGCTCCTGTTTGAGCGGGATCTCCTGAACTTCAAGATTTTCGAACGAGAGCCGAAGGAGATCACTGAGATCCGTAAGCATGCGGTCCGCCGATTCCGGATCCTTGTAGATCAATTCTGAAATCGCGTTCAGCGTGTTGAAAAGAAAATGCGGGTGAAGCTGCATCTTCAAAACCTGCAGTCGCGACTGAGCGAGCCGCGCCTCGAGCTGCGACGCCTGTAATTCCTGTTCGCGATATTTCTGGTAGTAGCGATACGCAGAAGAGATACCGACGACGCCCATATAGATCAAAATGCTGAGATGAAGATTTACCAGCACGAAGAATTTGTAGGCGGCAAAAAAACTTGGGAATTGACGATTCGGTGGATATCCGAGTCGAGTCAGGACAAACGAGTCCATCAGAAGCTGTATGAACGCTATCGCGACGCAAGAGATCACATGCACCGGGAGGGATGTCTTCCATTTGCCTTCATCGAAAGGGAAACGGCGTGACAGAAATAGGATAATGGGACTGATGCCGAACCAGATATAGCCGGATACCAGCTGCCAGGACAGTATTTGCCAAAAGGGAACCGGTCTTTCCGATAGCTGATTTTGAAGCGCGAACTGACTAGCGAAGAACAGCGCGAAGAGCGTCCAAACCGCCCAGATCGTAAGCCACTTCACATATTTCCGGCGTTTCACGGGAACATTTTCCATGTGCGTTATTCTTATCACTTAGCCCCGTCTTTGACCAACCCCCTTGTGACGAACCGAGACTTATTGCTGACAAGCCGATTCATCGTTCCGGTTGCGGCGTTGGTATACTGGTACGCAAAACAATTTTCCAGGAGAAGCTAAATGGCTGAAAACAAAACTTCGCGAGAGCAACTGATCCGGCGGCGAGACGAGATCAACGAACAGCTAAACCGTGTGAATGCCAAACAACGTATCGAGCTCGACCGCGATCCGGAAGAGCAAGCGATCCAGCTCGAGCAGGATCAAGTGGCGAATTCGATGGAAGAAAACCTGCGCAAAGAACTTGGGGTTATTGAAGATGAGCTTCTGGGCCCGTAGATTCTGATTTCTAGTTACCCGTTTGTGATCGGGGTTCTAAGTTCCGACCGGAACTTGGAACTAGAAACCAGAAACTAGAAACTGCTTCCAAGTGACATGACGACATCTACCGACATCCTCACCGGAACCGTCAAAGGCCCCGGGCTTCTTCCGCACGAATATCTTTTCATCACCCGCGACAACAACAGAACGCGTATCGGGGAGTTTGTTTACTACGAAGCGGAGATCGGCGATGAGCGGCGAAGAATAATCGGGACGATCAATTCGCGCAAGCTCGTCCGCAATCTTCCCGATGCATTTCTTGCAGATCCCGGCACACCGCCGTCGGCTGTGTCGGCGCTGATCGGTCTCGACGGCGACGCACTCGAGATCTACGAGATCACGGTCTCGACGATCGGCTATTTCAGCCGCAAGCTAAACGATTTTGTAAACCCGCGAATTCCGCCGCAGCCGGGCGATCCGATCTTTCTCGCATCGAGCGAAACGCTTTCCGAGATGCTCAGTCCCCGCCGCGTGGGCGATCACGGCTCGGCACATGTCGGCAGCCTGCTGACGCGCGAACAGGGCGAAGTTCCGGTCGTACTTTCTGTCAAAGACGTCGTCTCGACGCATCTCGCGATTCTTGCCTCGACCGGCTCCGGAAAATCTTACACGGCCGGCGTTATTGTCGAAGAGTTGATGCAGTCATGGAACCGGGCGGCCGTTTTGATCGTCGATCCGCACGGCGAATATCACACCATGCAGTCGATCCAGGGCGACAAGAGATTTTACGGCGATGACGGGTACAAACCCGAGGTGAAGATGTTCACGCCAGACACGATCAAGGTTCGCTTCTCGACTCTCACCGAAGCTGACGTGAAATATCTTTTGCCTGAAGGCACGTCCGACAAGATGCTGCACTTTCTGGGGCAGGCTTTTCGAAGCCTGAACGATCAGCTCAAGGCCGAAGGCAAGCGCGAATACCTATACAGCTTCTACGACCTCCGCGACCAGGTTCAAAAACAGCAGTTCGGAAAGGAAGGCGAGAACGCCGGCGACGGCGGTAACGTTTCGTCTATTCAGGGGCTGCTGTGGCGATTGGATGCGAGGTTCGATAAAGAGAAAGGCATCTTCTCGACGAACGAACACATTCCTCTACAGGAAATGTTTCGCCCGGGCCGGTGCACCATTCTCGATCTATCAGAGATCGAGCAGCCGGAGCAGCAGGTCATTGTCGGAACCTTGCTGCGTAGGGCGAACAAGGCCCGGACGATGACGACAAGGGGCGAAGTGTCGACCGGCGAGAATTTCCTGAATTATCCGGTGTTCACTTTGCTCGAGGAAGCTCACCGCTTCGCTCCGGCAGGTGCGAATGTGGTCTCAACAAATGTTCTCAAACAAATCTTGTCCGAAGGCCGAAAGTTCGGGGTCGGGATCGGGCTAATCACACAGCGGCCGGGCAAACTGGATCAGGATGTGCTGTCGCAGTGCATGACGCAGATCATAATGCGGATAGTAAACCCGATCGATCAACAAACTGTCGCGCAATCCGTAGAAGGGGCAGGGCGTGCGATGCTTGCCGAGCTTCCGGCGCTCACAAAAGGCCAGGCCGTGATTTCGGGGGTTGGCATCAACACGCCGGTCATGTGCCGCATACGTCCGCGACTTACACCACACGGCGGAGAAACCTTCGACGCACCCGGCGAATGGATGAAGTGGCATTCGGGCGGCGAGCAAACAAAACGCGAGCACGACAACGCTCCTTATCTCAAACCGACAAATGACAAGAAGCCGGAGAAGATCGGGGGAGTCAGGATTTGAATAGCAGAATTTATGATTTTTAGAATTCGATTCTACCTGCAATTCATAAAGGCGAACACAGGCCTATTTTCACCATTCACCCGGCTTCAACTCATCACTGGCCATTCATTCGGTATAACTCCTTCGCACCACTTTCTGCCAGGTCTTTTCTTACCAGCAGGACCAAGTCCACTCCAGGCCGCAGGGCATAGCTCGAGACGTACTCATAGTTGGCTGAATATTTCTTGATGACGTCCGCGTCCTGATCGTTCTTTTTCGCGATGACCATCTCAGCGTCAGTCGTATCGACTATGTGTCCGTGGAAATTTGCCTGCGTGTAATTGCGCAGATACCAGACCATCGGCCAATAGTCGGGCGATACGACCTCGATCTTCGCATCCCGTCCGCGCCCGCTTTTCTCCGCGTAATATTTGACTTCATTCATGAGGGCGAGAAACTCTCGGTTCGTGTGTGCATATACGTACGCCTGCGCCTCGTCGTCGTAATGAACGAAGTTCAGATCGTACGTTTGATACGCAAGTATGGTCGCGGCGATCAATGCGAGCAGGCCGCCGGTCAGCTTCACTGAAACATTCCGCGCCGCCAGCATTTCGTTTATCGCATAACCCGCGGCTATGCACATCGGCAGCAGAAAGCTGATCGCGAGCCACGGCGTTTTGTAGGGAATTATCGAATAGGCCGCGAACAATCCGAATGCCCACAGAGTGGCGAACATAGCGAAGCGGTGACGAGCTTTTACGAAGGCGATGAGCAGGCCGAGAGCCGAAAGGAGAATGATCGGAGCCTCGATCTCCATCCCCCATTTTAGATAAGCCCACGTCCCGTTCTGCGTGTGATCTTTACTGCCCGTTTTCGTCCACAACGAGTAGGCCTCGATGGCGCCTTTTACGCCGTCCGCATATGTGAAGAACGACGAGAAGAAAAGGACGGTGATAAAGATGAAAATTACGATCGCTGAACTGACTATCAGCAGAAGGTCAGAACCGCTGCCAAGAGCCTCGCGAAAGTTTCGCCAGGTAAGATGTTCATCCGCGATGCTGGTGAGCTCTTCTGTTTGTATGTATTCCGGCGCTTCATCGTTATCTCCCACGGCTGCGTCAGGAGCGCTTTCAGCGACCTTGAACATCTTCCTCCAAATCCTTACGCAGACGCATGCGATCAGCATCGTTCCGAGCGTAATGAAGGCAGTTTCTTTTGTCGCGAACATGAGGGCAGCGCATGCCGATGCAAGCAGAAAATAGATCGGACGTCCTTTCTCCCATGACAGGAGCATCCGGATCACGAACCCAACGAGCATCGCCTGAAGGATAAAAAAGCCGGCCCGAAACATCCACACTTTTGTCTCATTCTCGCCGCCGAGAGCGGATGCCAGCGTCAAAGTCGACGGCACGAAACAAACCAGTAGAATGAGGGCGGCGGATGCGATGGCTAGAATCCCGGCCCGACGTTTTTCAATAAAAAAAACGATCGCCACGACGATGGCGAGACTTAGAAATACGAAGAACATCTCGTGGATGAAGTAACGCGAGATGTAAACCATTCCCGGCGAGAGTGCGAGGAAGAGCGCCGCAAAGAGACTCCCGATCCTGCCGATCTGGCGTCGCAGAAAGAAGGTTAGAATTACCAGGAGCACGCCCCAGATAGCGACGCTCGCGCGGATCGAGAAAGTCTCGAGCCCGAACACCTTAGCGAAAGCAAGCGAGATGTAATAAAGCGTAGGACCGTGGTAATTTGCCGGATCGTAGGCGTACCTTCCGTCGCGAAACAAATTCGTCAGGAACCATCCGTTCACGCCCTCGTCATGATGAAGCGGTTTGATGGTGAGGTATGCGAATCGCAAAAATACGGCGACCGCCGTGATCAGAAAACAGCTTACATACCAAAGGAGATCGCTGTTGATGCGCGGCGTCCCGCCGACGTGCTCGCCATTTATGTTTTCCGAATCTTCCATCTATTTGATCTTGTAAACCCTGTACTGGCCCGCTTCGGCGGCAACCGGAAATCTTGCAAAGAATTGTTCGTTCACGCCGCCGGGATTGCGTTCTTCGGGTGAGACCAGAACGTAATCGACCCCATATTTCTCCATCAATTTTATCGCAGCGTCTCCGCCTTGATAAATCTGCTTTACATCGGTTTCTCGTTGGCCGTAATTAATTCCGTGCGATGACAAATGTCCGGGATAGCGAATAACCGATCGCCGCCCGGTCAATACGATCGCAGTATTGTAGGTCGGCGCGTTCAGGAACATTGCTTTCGGATCCATCCTGCGCTTGATCTGTTCTGCAATCTCGACGGCATCTTTGTCGAAAACTTTGTAGTTGGTTTGTGCAGAGATCGTTCGCCACACATCAAGGGCGCCCGACGCGATCAAAACAACAAAGCAGATCGCGGCCGTCGCTCTCCACCATGCTGCACGCTTATGCCATAACCAGGAAATAAACAAGGATACGAATGGGATCGAACCGACAAACCAATATATCAACACCTTGATATTGTCCCACTCCCACGGTGCGAGCTTCGCGACATTCGAGACAAGGAAGAGGAATGCGAATGGAAGATAGAAGAAAAGAAGTGGTGAGGGGTAAATGCTGGATGGTGAGTTTTCAGTTTCCTTGATCACACCTTTTCCCGCTTCCGACTTTGCGACTTTGCGTCTTTGCAGGAATCCAGCAACGAAAAGTGCTGCTAAAAGCAATGGAATAAATAACCCGGTATTCGTAAACCAAAACCATAGGAAATTTTTGTCGCCCTTGTCCCAGCCGAAATGCCATGCAAAGAATTTTCCGGTCTCGTTCGCACTGCCGGTGATCGACCAGAGAAGTTCTGGGATCGCAAAGACGGCGACTCCTGCTGCGAACAAACCCCACGTCTTCCATCGCTCGGGCTTAAGAATGAAGAGAAAAAGTCCGACGACGAACAGGACAGCGAGACTATGCAGATGGATTAGCGGAAGCAGGCCCGCGAGGAGGCCGAGGAGGAGGGGAGAAGGAAAGACGGGGAGACGCGAAGATAGGGGGATCGTGCTTTTAGATTTCTCTGTGTGCTCGGTGGCCGGCCTCGGCTCGGACGCAAACACTTTCCATAAATAGGTGAGGATGATCAGCGTCAGCGGCATTCCCAGCAGCAGGCTTCGCTGAGTGATGAAAAGCACGACCATCGAGTTTCCCCAACGAAACTGGTCACTGATCGTATAGTCTTTCGGTAAAAGAGAAACGAATTCGAAAAAGCTTCTTGTCTGCGCCCAGTAGTCGCTGAAGAACCAGAGAAAGCCAAGGCCCCCGCTGAACAGGAGCAGTGCGGGCGCGATGCGGGCAGCAAGTCGATCGTTGGTGAGCCGGAGTACGAAACGTTCGAAAATAACTAAAAGAGCAAATGCCCATGAGACGTTCTGCACAAACATCGCACTTCGAACGTCTGCTCCAAGTTTTACAAAGCACGCCGTCAAAAAGTCGGCGATGAACGGATACGAAAAACGGGCACCGGCGAACGAAGGGTTCTCAGGCGGAAAGTTGTTGCCGTCGGTGAAGCTGAAGATCGCCCCCAGATGAAACGGAAGGTCACCAAGATTTTGCGAGCCGCCCGTGAAAATTCCGGCCGCCGATTCCAGCATTGCCCGATCGAAGAAGAAAAAGAACAGCAGAAAGAAAAATGTGTAATAGACAAACCGCAAAGACTTTCTAGCGCTCGCACCCTGAAGCTTGCTCTTTGCATGTAGCCAATCGCGTTTTAGCCGTCCGGAAAATGCTCCGCGATAAAGGAGAAGTATAGGCAACGCCGTAAGCACCAAAGCTGCGATAATCACAGCCGGACTCAATCCGACGAGCAATGCCAAAGCAAAGCCTATCGTCCCGCAAACCGCGCTGCCAATTATGTTGCCGGCGGCGATGCGCCACATAAGCGGAGCTTCGTCGTCGATCGTGTACGAGAGCGCAAATCCGCCAGCGGTGGCGATCGAGATCAAGAGAATGGAAATGAGCATATGCAGGCGAGGAAACTTGAAACTAAATTAACTTAAATCCACCAGCCATCAAAACATGGAGGCTGCGGAATTTCTTTGGCGAATTCTATCGGGCGCGTTTATAATTCCTTATATTTCCATAAGCCATACAAATACTTCGAACGGGGACCGACATGAATAAACTCACTCTACTTGTCACACTACTTTCAGTCTTTACGATCGGCATCTCAGCACAGGAAGAATTAACGCGGCCGGTCATCTCGCAGCGCGCCGCGGTGAGTTCTCGGATCAAAGACATTCAAACATTTGATGGACGTTGGGGAATCGCATCAACCGCCGACGCGATCTACCGGACCCGCGACGGCGGTGCGACATGGAACGAGCTTCAAAAGGATATCGCGGCCGACGAGACGATCAGTTCGGTCCGCTTTGCTGATGCCTCGACGGGATACGTTAT
>JBDTMK010000080.1:0-10624 GCA_039934315.1 Pyrinomonadaceae bacterium
TGCCGCCCGCTCCGCTTTGCGATTCGAGAAACGCTTGCGCGCGTTCCAGGTTTCCCTGAGTCGCGGGAACCGGTTCGTCGAACAGGATACGCGTGTCGCCGGCAAACGTTATCAGGTTGAACGTATCGTCCGGATGAAGCCCTTCGAGCGACAGCTTCATCGCTTCTTTTGCTTTCTCGATCGGAAAGCCCGACATCGAACCGCTCGTATCGAGCACGAACACTATCTCCTTCGGCGTCACGTCATTCGACGTAAATTTGTCCGGCGGCTGCAGCACCATCGTAAAGAAGCCACCGCGCGCATCCCGAGTGGCGAGCACCGCGTCCTCGATCTTTTTTCCCGTGACGTCGTATCGCAGAACAAAGTCCTTGTTCGGGATCGTCGTTTCATTTTTGAGCGTGACCTTTGCGCTGCTCGGACTGAAATTCAATTGCTGTATGTCGTGCGAAGTTGACCGGATCTCTTCGATCGGAACGCCGGCGTTCAAATTCACCTCGATCGTGATGTCGTGCCCCGGCCTGGCAACCGCGGCGGGCGGTGATATCTTCGCACCGTCGCTCACTCCGGCAGGAATGTAACGCGGGCCGATCGTCATCGGAAACACGAACTCGTACGCGCCGTCTGCATACGTGAGCGTCTCGACATAGCTGATCTCTATGGCGATCTTTTCGCCGGGCATGATGTTCGCGACCGACTGCGTAAAGATGTTCGGCCGCTCTTGATCAAGCAGGCTCGCCGCCTTGCCCTCACCCTTCGCCGTTTCGTATACCGCACGCGCATCTTCACGCTTCATGATCTTTCCGCGGATGACGCGTGTTCCGATCGTCATCGTCATATCGTCGACGGCGCCATTCTGCGACATTGGAAATGTGTAGACGGCCTCGATCGGCTCTGCATAAGGGTTTTCAAATTCCTGACGAACGCGTACACGCGCGATGAACCCGCTGACGTCCGTTTTGACAGACGTGTTCTTTAAAGGGCAATCGCCTTGTGGTTTGCCTTTTGAATCGTAAGCGATCAGTAAGCCCTGGGTAGTTGCCGGGTCACCCGCCGGCTGACCAAACGCCGCGCCGGCGCACACTAATACCAACAGCAAAAATAAAGGTCTGCTCATACAACACTCCTAAAATGTAGATTGAATCAATGCCGCCTGAACGGCAGCCAGTTTTTACTAACCGCGGGTCGTTAGTCGGTTAGACACCCGAAGTCCGGAAAAGGTTTCATCGGAAGAGAGAATATTTTTTGAGCGTAGAGCGGTTGTGACAACCAACCTCACTTCGGCGTCGCGACGAGCTCGGCAGCTTTTCGGTCGTCGGCCGAGGCGAGACCATCTTTTTTCATTTGTCGATAGACGGCGGCCCTCGCTTTGTATGCATCGACATACAAGGGCGAAACCTGGATCGATTGCGTCATGTCCTTCTCCGCCAGATCCAATTTTCCCAACCTCGCATACGCGATGCCGCGATTTAGATAGCCGTCAGCCAGATACGGCTCGCTGCCGGGGTTGAGTGCGATGTACTTATCCAGGTCGAGAACCACCTTCGCATAATCTTTCTGCGAGCGGTACAGCAGGGCCCGTGTATAATACGATTCAGCATACGTCGGGTCGAGCTCGATCGCCTTGGCAAGGTCTGCGTGTGCGAGCTCCGGCTTTCCGGAGTTCGCAAAGTAATGGCCGCGGTTTGAGTAGGCGAGTGCAAATTTCGGATCGACCGAAATCGCGCGGGTGTAATCCTCGAGGGCTTCCTGTTTCTTGCCTAGATCCGAACTGGCGTTTCCGCGGTTCACGTAATATCGGGCATGCTTTGGGTAGAGCGCGATCGCTTTGCTGTAGTCGATGCTCGCGAGGTCGAATCGCTTTAACGCGCGTTGTGAAATGCCTCGGTTGTTATATCCATCTGCGGCGTATTCGGGTTTTAATCCTGGGCTGGCGATATACATCGAGAAAGAATTGATCGCCCGCGGATGATCTCCCATTCGTTGATAAACCAAACCAATGTTGTAGACATTTTCGGGATTATCGGGACCGTCCTGTATGGCTCGTAGTGCTCGCCCTAATTGTCATTCGTAATCCTTCTCGGCACAGCCGAACGTCTGAGCATAATTCGTGGCGGTGATAGAAACGACTAAAGAGAGAATAAGGATCCCGGTTTTCATATTTGTAAGTGTGCGATCCAAGTCAGAATAGGTCTTATATACTCCAACCCGCGGCTCAAGTGTCGCCGCGACTAACTAGATTTATATCCCGCCGCGTGGAGGTTTCCTTTTCGTGGGAAATGAAATAGAACTCCGATCATCCCGAGTGCGACCCAAAAGTAGAAGTAGTGATAATCGAAAACAAATGCAAGTACGACACCGAGTAGTGAGCTGATCTCGCTAAGCGCACATCCAAGCACTAGGGCCGTTTGGACACATCCGGCATCCTGATCGATGACGGCTCGACGGATATGCTGGTTGCGAAGAACAAACGAGAGAACAAAAACTGATATCGCGGCGACGGCGAAAATCACGAATACGATCGGATACTTGCCGAAGTAAGGCTGCGAAAAATCAAATGTGAAAAGTTGCGGCTTGACCATGTAAATGACCAACAGAAACATCAGCTGTGAAACAAGGAGGGCTCCCCAGATGATCACAAGTGTTTGGTATTTGACCTTCACGTTCGACATTGGCGTCTTCATAATTCTTCAGTCTGTCGCTTCCAGTTCTTCTTCCAGGAGCTGGCGCTCATAAAGGTCGGCATACTCACCATCAAGTTTGAGAAGTTCGTCGTGTGTGCCACGTTCGATAATCCGGCCGTTGTCCAGAACGCAGATGAGGTCCGCGTCGCGGATCGTCGAAACGCGATGAGAAACGATCAGCGTGGTGCGCTCGGCGCGAACATCGCGCAGGTTGTGCAGGATCTTTTCCTCCGTGTAGGTATCGACGGCCGAAAGAGAATCGTCGAGGATCAAAATTCGCGGATCACGCATAACGGCCCGAGCGATGGCAGTTCGCTGTTTCTGTCCACCGGATAGAGTGATCCCGCGTTCGCCCACAAGCTGCTCGTATCTGTCAGGGAAGTCCTTCACATCCGACGCGAGTCCGGCGACATCTGCAGCCTTTTCGACGGTCATGGAGGAAGGGGCGGGAAAGGGGAGTGGAGGAGACGCGAAGACCGGGAGCGGAGGAGTGGGGAAGGTGGTTTCGCGCTTTACTCGAGATGTCGCCACACGGGTCTCCCCTGCTCCGCTACTCCATATCTCACCATCTCGCTCCACGCCCATCGCGATATTCTCCGCCAGCGTATCGCTGAACAAAAAGGTTTCCTGGGGAACAAAGCCGATCGATCGGCGCAGCTGCTCGAGACGATAATGGCGAACGGGAATGCCATCGATCAGCAGTGAGTCATCCGCTACATCGATAAGCCGCGAGACCAGACTGACGAGCGTCGACTTCCCGCTTCCGGTACGACCGACAAAAGCAATAGTCTTGCCTTGCTCTATCTTCAAGTTGATATTCTCGAGCACCGGCTTTCCGTTGTACGCGAACGTCAGGTTGCGAAACTCGATCTCGCCTTTGATCGGCGCCTGATCGCGTGCATCGGCCGAATCTCTTATCGAAGGCACGGCTTCGAGTATCGCGTTGAACCGCTTTAGCGAAGCGGTACCGCGCTGGTAAAGATTTACGACGTAACCTAATGCGATCAGGTACCAGATCATTCGCTGCAGATACAGAATCAACGAAGTGAAATCACCCGCCGAAATTTCTCCGGCGACCGCCATCGGAATACCGACCGCGACAATGATCACGAAACCGAGGCCGATAAAAAAGAAAAGCAAAGGGCGCATCGCGGCGGCGAATTTCACGAGCTGAAGGTTACGCTTTGCGTATTCGCGATTGAGGATTTGAAACTGTTCGATCTCCGCATCCTCTTGCGCATATGCGCGAACAACGCGGACACCCGTCAGATTCTCCTGGGCCCGGGCGGTGATATCCGAGAAGAACTCCTGGATCTTTTCAAAGCGTTTGTGAATTTGCTCGCCGAGAACTTTTACCGTCAGCGACACGAGCGGCATCGGTATCAAAATTAAAAGCGTCAGCTTTACTGAGATGTTTAGAAGGATCGGAAGTACGATCGCGAACGCAAAGATCGCCTGAAAGCTGTACAGGATCATCGGTCCGACGATCTGCCGGATCGCTGCGAGGTCATTGGTCGCGCGGGCCATCAGATCTCCGACGCGAGTCTTATGAAAATACTCGAGCGGCTGATCGACCAATGACGCGTAAAAATCCTGCCGCATATCGAACTCAATATGCCGCGACGCGTTGATAAGGAAACGGCGCTGAAGAAATAGAAAAACTCCGCTCGCGAGATTCACCCCGAGAATCACCAGCGGGTAATAAACGACTTTTTCCCAGGTCACTCCGGCGGTGAGATCATCGACGGCGACGCCGACAAGATACGGGACGAGTAAACCAAACCCGAGCGATACGAGGATGAAAGATATACCGGCGATCATCTGCCATTTGTATGGCTTTAGATAGCGGAAAAATTTTCGAACTGGCTGATCCATTTCTTAACGGTGAATAGTGAATCGTAAATCGTGAATCGCTCGTAATGTTGCGTCCTTATATGACGAACTATTACGATTCACTAGTCATTCAAATCCTCGCGTACGTCGACAATCCCGTCGCTATCAACATTCCTTCCTCGTTCTGTACGTCCGCCGAGACGGTGAAGATCCTCTTTCCAATTTTCACACATTTTGCAGTGCAGCTTACTGCACCTGCCTTGTGCGGACGGAGGTAATGCACTGTTAGATTTACGGTCGTCGTATATTCATGGTCTTCAAGATGAGTTCGAACCGCCAACGCCATCGCTGTGTCGATGATCGTTGCGGTAACACCGCCATGAAGAACGCCGCTTGGCTGGCGAAGATCGTCACGCATTTCAATTCTGACTACGGCCTCGTTCGGCTGAATATCGACAAGCTGCATGCCGAGCAACTTCGAGATTGGCAGATTGTTGACCCGATCGAATGCGCGCTGCTTTCTTTCATCAGTTATCGATGTATCTTTGTCCTTCATTTATTACGTTCCTGGCGACGAAAATTTTTTGGAACGGTGAAAAGTTCCAGATCCGCTTCGGTTCGAAATCCTTCCAACGCAACCGAGTACTGCAGCTTCCTCTGCTCACCTTCAATACTGTAAAACTCCTGCTTTACCGGCAGCCCGATAGCTTCATCGAAAAAGATAATTGCCTCAGAGTTGGCGCTCTCGTTGATGTGAGCACGGAATTGGACGACCGAGCCGCTGCGACTTATTTCTTCAAAGTTCGCGTAGGCTCGTGTGCTCAGCATCTGCGCCGAAAGCGGCTCATACAAAGCAGCCGCGTTCGAAGACATTAAATGTTCCTCGAATACCCTCCGCTTGAAAAACAAAAGGTATTCTTTATCGGCGATGATCACGCTGTGCTGCTCATCGGATCCGACGTCGTAATCGATCCGCCGTTTTTCTCCGCTTCGCGCAATGAAAATTCGCCGCTCTTTCTCGCCGCTCCGCACGACCAATTCGGCCTGAAAAACCTCGGGCTCGCGTGCGACGAAAGGAAATTCGCTCTTTGGCTGCGAGGCGAACGTTATCCCGGAATTGTCATTGCCACGCCAAAGGCTGCATCCGGCAAAAACTATCGACAAACAACATACCGCGTGAAAGATTTTGACCGGAGTTGACAAAAACATTGGAGTAATCGAAGTTTAACATACGGTCTTAAGAGCGATGAATTTACTGATCTGGCAAACGATCTATTTGGCGACGGCTGCATTAATTCTGCCGTTCTCGCCATTCCTTTTTTTGCTGGGCCAGCACACGCGTCGCAAGGTCGGACTGCTGCCCGACGCAGCCGGTGCGAAATCGGGAGTTGTCGGCGAAGGTGGAACGCCGGTTAACCTTTTTGTCATCGGCGAGTCAACGGTGGCAGGCCTCGGTGCTCGCACTCACGCTTATGGTTTGGCGGGAAGATTCGCCGAACAGCTGAGCGCCAGAATCGGAAAACCGGTCAGCTGGTCGGTTATCGGGCGCAACGGCGTCACAGCGAAACGTACGATCGACGAGCTCGTTCCGCTGATGCCTGATGAGAATTTCGATTATATTCTTGTCGGACTTGGCGGCAATGACGTGATGAAGCTCAGCAGCCCGCGAAAGTGGCGTCGCGATATGAAACGTCTTCTCGGCATCCTTCGAGAAAAGAATCCCGAGGCCGCGATCTTCGTCACAAACTGTCCGATGATCAAATATTCTCCCGCAATCCCGCATCCCATAAAATTCCTGCTCTGGGAACTTTCAAAGCTGCACGACGCGAACATCAAAGAATTTTCCGCGGGCCTCGACCGCGTCTTCTACTATCATCAGCCAAAAGATATTCGGCTCAAAGGATTCTTCGCCGATGGAATTCATCCGTCGGAACAGGGCTATGCCGATTGGTCCGCCGCGATGATGAGATTCTTCGAGACGAAGTACAAATGGTAAATGCTGAAGAGCTGGCGAACGAACTCCGAGAGCGAATCAATTCGCACTTCGAATGGTTACTCGTGCGCTCGAACGGCGGAACGTTTCCAATGCGGCGCGATGAGATCGAAGTCTCCGCACATGCCGAGAAGACATTGCTTTCAATACTGGACGATACGGGCACCGGGGTTTCGCGCATTCTTTCTTTAAGTAATGATTCGGACACGAACGGGATTTCGCTTGAAGTCAGCGGACAGTTTGGAGGATCGGTCGAGACGATTCGTTTTGTTCCGCGGACGCCGGCGATCGAGCTGAGCCGGAATGTCGAGTTCGCACGGCTCGAGTATGCAAATTCGATCGCGACAGCGCTGCTCGAAATATTTCCGACGTATCGGCTGACGCGCCTCGCTCTGAATGCGGAGAACGGGCGGCTCGCGCAGATTTTCTTTCGAAGCCCGCGAAGCGCTGATGTCGCGGCGGTCACCGATGTGACGGCGACGATGATCCATGAAGCCGTAATGACCTCCGCGATGCTGTGGTTCGAGAAACTTCAGTTAAGAAAGAGACCTGTCGGAGAGGTATGGATCGTCGGTGAGCAAAAACAATCGAGAAATCTGCGAAAGCTTGTCGGTCTTTTAACCGAGCGAGTCGCCGCGAGATTCCGGATCTTCGAGAGTTCCAGAAAAGCCGGAAGTCCGAAGCTTCAAGAACTCAAACGCGCGGAGCTTCGCACGCTCTGGCGTGAAAAACCGAAAAAGATAATGCTTCCCGCGGAAACACGCGCAACCAAAACGGCTGAACAAATAATGAGTCTGTCCCCCGAAAAGACGGACATAATTTTTTCGAAGCAAGGCGAGACCGTTCGCTTTCTAGGCCTGCCTTTTGCGCGGGTCAGAACCATAGCCGGACAAGAAAAGGCGTGGTTCGGCATTGACGGCAACCACCGTCAGCTTATCGAGAATTCATGGAGCGAGCTTGCTGAACTTGTTAGCGAACTTGAGACATATCGCAGTCCCGGCACGCCGAATAAACGCCACGAATTTTATAGAGCGTCGCCGGAAGCGTGGCTTGAATCCATTCTCCGCCAAAACATCAAGAAGCTCGACGCCAATCTAATTCTCTCGCCCATCTACAACCAGTTTCGCACTTCGGCCGACAAGATCGACCTCCTTGCGATCCGCCGTGACGGTCGATTGGTGATCGTCGAGCTCAAAACTTCACCCGACCGCGAGACGGTTTTTCAGGCGGCGGATTACTGGCGAAAGATCGAAATTCAACGACGGCGCGGCGAGCTTGCAAGGATCAAGGCCTTCGGCGATATGCAAATTCTGGACAAACCCTCACTCGTTTACGTTGCCGCTCCGGCACTAAGCTTCCACAGAGATTTCGGCTATTTTGCGCAGGCGTTAAGGCGAGAAGTCGAGCTGTGGAGATTCGAGTTGCGAGAGGATTGGCGCGCGGAGATCAAGGTCCTGACACGCCGCGACTATCCTCCATCGTTGACGAATTTGTAGCCGACGCCACGAACTGTCCGGACGAACTTCGGATTGTTCGGCTCGTCTTCGAGATACTTGCGCAGCCGCACAATAAAATTATCTATCGCCCGCGTGTCCGTGTCCTCCTGCAGATTCCAGACATCTTCGAGAATGGTTTTTCGCGAGACCGTCTGACCCTCGTTCTCGATAAGAAAACGGAGCAGCTTCATCTCCATCAGGGTGAGGCGGGTGACACTGTCGCCGCTGATGAGCTCGAGATTATCGAAATCGATCGTCTTGCCGTTGATTGCAAAGGTCCCACCTGCTTCGGGCAGTGCGCGTTCCTTCGTCCACTGCTGGCGGCGAAGCAGACCGTTGAGCCGGGCGATGAATATGTTGAGATCGAAGGGCTTCGGCAGATAATCATCCGTTCCGGCTTCAAATCCTTTAAGAACATCTTCGGGACGGCCGCGTGCTGTGAGCATTAGAATCGGCGTGTAGTCTCTTCGATCTCGAACGCTGCGTGCCACCGCGAATCCATCGATGCCGGGAAGCATGACGTCGAGCACGATCGCATCGAAGCTCGCGCCGGCCAGCACTTCGAGCGCTGATTCACCGTCCCCGACAACCTGCGCCTCATAGCCTTCGGCTTCAAGATTGAAACGCAGGCCGTCGGCAATATGCTGTTCGTCTTCGACGATAAGTATCTTCATAGCAAATCTACTGCAGCTTCCGCTTTGTCATGTTCCGTGTATTCCGTGGTTAGGGATTTTACGACGACGGAATGCACGTCACGAACGGACCGAAATCGAAGAGAGGTCGAGCATCCAGCTAAACGAGTGGCAACTGAATAATGAATGTGCTCCCGCGTCCCTCGCCTTTGCTATCCGCCTTTATCCTGCCGCCATGTTTCTCGATGACCGAGCGAACGATGGCCAGGCCCAATCCTGTTCCCTTTGTTTCTTTCGCGGATGCGTTAGCAACTCGGTAAAAGCGTTTGAAGATGCGTTTCAGCTCGGCCGCGGGAATGCCGACTCCGTTATCGCGGATCAGGATATCGACCTTCTTATTTAACGTCCCCTTCCTCGCGCGGATAGAGATCTTTCGGTCCGGTTTTGAATACTTCACCGCATTGTCCAGCAGATTTACGAACACCGTCCGCAGGTCGCCTTCGTCGCCGAGAATGCTGATATCGTTCGCGGGTCCGGTAAGCCGAATAACGTTCTCATCAAGATGATATCGGCTTCGTACTATTTCGACGGCTCCGTTAAGGACGGCGGCGAGTTCCAGTTTCTCGACATTCATCTGCCGCTTCTTCTCGCCGGCGCGCCCCGCCGACAACACCTGCTCGACAGTGGTTAGAAGTCGGTCCGTGTCGGCCAGCATAATGTCGTAGAACTCATCACGCCTCTCGGGTGCGACGTCTCGTGTTTTCAAAGTTTCAAGATAAAGCTTGATGGAGGCGATCGGCGTTTTCAGTTCGTGGGTGATCGAGTTCAGGAAAGCGTCGTGCTGTTCGCTTCGCCTGATCTCTCGAACCAGGAAGATCGTGTTGAGGATGAGCCCGGTGATTATTAATGCGAAGAAAACTATCCCGATGACTAGAAGAACTACCTCGGTAAGATTGAGAAGTATCCAGCCGACGTTTAGCGCGACCGCCAGTATACAAAGGCAGATACCGAAAACGAGAAAGAAAATTGCGGTCTTCCGGCGGCGCATACCGAAGTAGTCTAAATCGTAGTCCCAAAAGTCCCTAGTCCCAGCAGTCCCAGTCTGACGTAGAGATCGGAGGCCAAACGTGAAAAGTCCCAAGCCCCGGACTTGGGACTTGGGACTTACGATTGAAGCCAGAGACTCTGACTTAAGCCGCTTCCTGCAAAGGCGTGAGTTCGGCCCTGTCGGACTCAGCGCTATATGCGAAGACGTTCTTCGCCAGGCCGACCTTCTCTAACGCCCAGATCTGTATCCAGTTGATGTCAAATTCGTACCATGCGAGTCCGTGCTTCGCTGAACGGGGGTGTGCATGATGATTATTGTGCCAGCCTTCGCCAAACGTTACCGCTGCGATGAGGCCGTTGTTGCGCGAATCGTCACGCGTGTCGAATCTGCGGGTTCCCCAGAGATGGGTTGCAGAATTAACGAGCCATGTGAAGTGCCAGTTCACGACCGTCTTCAGACCGATGCCCCAGAGCACCATCGACCATCCGCCTATCGCGAACAAACCCGCCGCGACGATTATAGTCGGGACATAATAGTATTTGTTGAGTGCGACCTGGAAGCGGTCCTTCGCAATGTCGGGGCAGTAGCGAACCATGGTCGCCCATGATTGATTCTGCGCCGTTCCGCGAAAGATCCAGCCCATGTGAGCCCAGTAAGTTCCCTGTCTCGGACTGTGCGGATCCTTATCGGTTTCGGTAAATGCGTGATGAAGACGGTGGGTAGTTACCCATGTCAAAGGGCCTGATTGAACTGCAAGGGTCCCCATGACGCTCAGCACGTATTCAACCCATTTCGGAGTCGTGAAGCCGCGGTGCGTGAGAAGGCGATGATAGCCGACGCCGATCCCGAGACTCCCCGCGACCCACCAAAGGATCGTCGCGGCAACGAGGTTCTGCCAGCTAAACGCGAACAGCGCCGCAATAGCGCCGATGTGAAAAAGG
>JBDTMK010000081.1:0-10533 GCA_039934315.1 Pyrinomonadaceae bacterium
CGAGAACTACCGCCGCCGCCGTGGTTCTTGCCGGGTCGTTTGCAAGCCGGGCGGCGAGCCCGTGCGCATCTAGAAGGTTCGTCAGAATGTTGAGCTTGGTACTTTCCCTGTTTTTCTGTTCGGCAGCCTCTGCCGGAGTCGCCTTCTTGAGAATCTCAAGAGCGCGGTCAAAGGCAGCCAACGCACTGACGAAGTCAGGCTTTATTTTTTCCGTGCCGGCGTTACCCTCAGCTTTGTAGATGGCAACGGCGCGTTTGAGATGAGACAGGCCCAGGAAATTGAGAAGCACCGGAGCACTTCCTGCAAACTCAGGATCCGCCGCGACGCCCTTATCGAATTCTGTGATGGCCACATCGTAATTCGCGGCCTTAAAAGCTGCCGCTCCCGCTTGTAGAGAAGCGTTGACGGTTTTGTTCACGTCTTCGGCTTTCTTGTTCGAAGCTGTTATCTCTGCATTCTTTCGCTCGACGTCGGAGCGCTCTTTCTTTTGTGACTCGGTCATGTTGCCGGTTTGTTCGCCACCGCCGGACGATTTGCCGGCCTGGCGAGCCTCGGCCTCGGTCAGGTGACGACCGTCGCCCTCATCCACGACGAACTCGATGCTTTGCATCCCGCCTTTAACATCCGGCTGGACCTGCGGAGCGATTCCGGGACCGCTGACCGCGAGCACGAACCTTTGACCAAGCGGGAATCCGGCAAAAGCAAACTCGCCCCGCTTATTCGTCTTTGCTGGCGGCATCTTTCCCTTATCGATATCACTGCGATATGCCTCAACCACGGCCTCGGCGACAGGGACAACCGTGCCATCAGCTTTCTTAACCTTTACAACTCCACGAACCTGCTCCACGTTCTGAGCAAGAGCCGCCGTGCCCGCCACTAACAGCACGACTGCAGTCAAAAATGCGTTTAGATAATTTTTCCGAAACATTATGTAGTCCCTCCGAGGACAGCTGAATAGGGTCAAACCGACTCCTGAGATGCATTTAACGCGAGAAGCGTTTTATTGATTTTCACCATTCTAACCTGAAAAGGGAAAGAATTCGAAGCGGCACCAGAGCGTATCCAATGCCGGCGACCCTTGTCGATTCACCTTATCAGATCGGTGTGCTACCTTAAATTTTCGAATGAATACCTAACGTTACAGCTGCAAGACGTGGAAAGAATTTATAATTTCAGTTCTGGCCCCGCAACCATGCCGGCCCCGGTTTTAGAACGGGCACGCGAGGAACTTCTGTCGGCGGGCGGAACCGGCATGAGTGTGATGGAAATGAGCCATCGGTCGGGCCACTTCTCCAAGATACTCGAGGGCGCGGAGCAAGGCCTTCGAGAGCTGTTGGCGGTCCCGGACAACTTCAGGATACTTTTTCTGCAGGGCGGCGCGTCGTTGCAATTCTCGATGGTGCCGATGAACTTTTTGCGAGGGGATCAAACCGCCGATTATGTAGTTACAGGCGCTTGGGGAAACAAGGCGGTTGCCGAAGCGCAACGCTGCGGCGGCGTAAAGGTCATCTACTCGGGCGCGGAAGACGGTTACCGCAGCGTTCCTGATCAAGGCGACCTTCGGTTCTCGAGAGAAGCCTCGTATGTCCATTACACGTCCAACGAAACGATAGACGGCGTCGAATTCAAATACGAATTGGACGGCGGCGCGATCCCTGTCGTTTGCGATGCGTCTTCAAACATCCTTTCGAAACCATTCGACTTGGAACAATATTCGTTGATCTATGCAGGCGCTCAGAAGAACATCGGGCCGAGCGGCGTGACCGTAGTTATTATCCGCGACGACATGCTCGACCGGGCTCCCGCGAATCAGCACGCGATGCTCGACTACCGCAACATCGCCGAGAATGGGTCGCTCGCGAACACGCCGAACACTTGGGGAATATATCTGATCGGCCTCGTTTGTGACTGGTTAAAGGAACAGAGCGGCCTCACTGCAATGCAGAAACGGAACGAAGACAAGGCGGAGATCTTATACAAATTTATTGACTCGAGCGACGGCTTCTACGAGGGACATGCGAAAAGAAATTGTCGCTCGTTGATGAATGTTACATTTCGTCTGCCGACGTCCGACCTCGACGATAACTTTTGCGCTGAGGCTGAGTCTATAGGGCTTGACGGGCTTCGCGGCCATCGTTCAGTCGGTGGTGTTCGAGCGTCGATCTACAATGCGTTTCCGCGTGAGGGCGTCGAAAGGCTCGTTGCCTTCATGTGCGACTTTGCGGACCGGAATGGATGATCAGCCGAGAGCGGCGATCAGCATTCCCACCAGTCGGCCTTCCTCATGCTCTTGAACAGTTCTCAGATCGATCAAAACCTTATCATTCTCAATCCGCGATATCACCGGTGTTTCACCCGCTCTCAGTTTTCGCTCCAACTCGGCCGAAGAAATGCTTGCGTGCTTTATAGCTAACAGCACCGTCTCGGGTCGCGTGTCCGGCGCCGAGCCGCCACCCACAACCGATTCGCCTAAGATCATTTCGATCGTGTGTTTGACGTTTGTTGGAAGGCCGGCTTGAAGCTGCTGATTAAAATTCGTGGTCCGTCCTTCCAGCGATTCCCTTCCCATGGCGAGCATTTTGAGAACCGGGACCAATTGCTCGGCATCTTCACTTAGATACGATTCGATCGTCGCCTCAAGAACCGCGTAGACGAGCTTGCTAACACGCAGAGCCCTGTACAGCGGATGTTTTCTGATCTGCTCGATCAAATTCCTGCGGCCGACAATTATCCCGGCCTGGGCTCCGCCGACAAGCTTGTCGCCGCTGAAGGTTACGATATCCGCTCCATCCGCAACCGAACGGCTGATCACCGGCTCGTCTGTAAGCCCAAACTTACTCAGGTCAAACAGCGCTCCGGAACCCGCGTCCTCGTACAGGAGAATTCCCTTTCTACGCGCAAGTTGCGCAAGCTCGCTAACGGACGGCTTTTCGGTAAAGCCGACGATCTTGTAATTCGACGGATGGACCCGCACGAGAAGCTTCGTATTTTCGCCGATAGCTTTTTCGTAATCCGACAACTTAGTGCGATTCGTCGTGCCGACCTCCCTCAGCGTGGCCCCCGTTTGCGCGAGAACATCCGGAACTCGAAAATCGCCGCCGATCTCAACAAGCTCCCCGCGCGAAACAACAGCCTCGCCACCTTTCGCAAAAACCGTAAGTACCAGGTAGGCTGCGGCCGCGCAATTGTTAACGATCAGCGCAGCTTCGGCGCCTGTGACTTCCGCCAGCAAATTCTCCGCGTATTCGCCCCGCTTTCCACGTTTCCCGGTTCCGAGATCGTATTCGAGCGCACAATAACCGGCGGCACCGGCCAGTGCTTCGATCGCCCCCTGAGAAAGCGGTGCACGCCCGAGGTTCGTATGGATCACAACACCCGTTGCATTGATCACGCTCCGAAGCCGCGATCTTCGTCGCAGATCCCACAGCTCTCCGAATTTCTTCGCTGCGGCAGCCAGCAAACTTTCTTTTGAATATGCTCGTGCGCGGCCGGAGCGTTCTGCAATTTCGTTCGTCAGCTCGGTCCGAAGGTGATCGATGGCGGTCCGCACGAGGGACGTGCCTCGGCCACGGCCCGTCTCCGAAAGTAAAAGTTGAAGATCCGGAGACGTCAACAGATCGTCCGTTGAGGGCAGCATTCTTAAGGCGGCCTCCAACTCTGCGGCTTGCGGATTTCCCATTTCGGTAGTGTACCGAAACTGAAGAAAAAAGTGCGGACGAGGCGCCCGATTCCTGCTATACTTTTCGCCAGGCCTCCCGAGCCTTGTCCTCGCCCCGAAATCCACCATGCCGCCAAAAGCCAACAATCTATACAGACAAACACCGACCCGTCTCGAAGAAGCAGCCGCCATCGATAAACAACTCGGAAAACTGGAAGATGATGTCCGTAGGTTGAAGATCGAATTCGATATCTTTTTCAACGGTGCTGTAAAGCGTCCGCCGCTCGAGGCCCGAGCTCGTCTTGAATCTCAGATCAAAAGACTTTCGGATAACCGCGCCATGACCTACGCGCAGCGGTACAAACTTAACGGATTGATCTCACGGTTTACGTCGTACCGGGAATATTGGCGTAGAACTTTGAGGGCAAAAGGCGAAGAGCTTCTTTAGCGAATAATCAGTTTTGTTATTCAAAAGAAAAAGCGGACCGTGAATTATTACGATCCGCTTTTCTTGTTGGAAATATCTGATGCGGGGTCCGTCGGACCGACCTCATAATTTAGACGACTGCGACTTTCATCACGTTTTCGGCTTGGGGGCCTTTGGGACCGTCGGTCACTTCGAATTCAACTTCCTGACCTTGGATAAGGGTTTTATATCCATCGCCCGATATCGCACTGTAATGCACGAAGATATCCTGTTCGCCGGGCTGCTCGATAAAACCGTAGCCCTTTGCGTTGTTGAACCATTTGACCATACCAACTGTTTTAGACATTGTTTCTAATTCCTCCTAAGAACATAAAGCACTAACAATTTTTAGTCTGAGCAAGCTCAGCTAATGCAAAAAACCGCTCCGTATTCGCAATGCGAAAACGTACACGGGACGGCAAAAAAAATCTTGTGTGGACGCGTGTATTTGCAAACAAATAACAAATCTTAAACAGCAAGATTTTCCCTTTCGATTTGGGTTTAATTGATTGACGAAAGAGAATTTACTCATATTTGTAACGTCTGTCAAGATGTTTCTTTGTTTTTACCGGGGAAACTTCGAAATTGACACGGGCGCTGTCATGCACGAAGATGAGGCTTGATTTTATCGGTCGATCTGAACGATTTTGATGGCATACGAATACGGAAAAGGCGGCACGCTTTCTTACAACAAATACCTTAAAGTTCCCGAGCTGATCGGGCTTCAGGAGACATTGTCCGACCCCGCTAGCCACGACGAACTCCTCTTCATCATCATTCACCAGACCTACGAGCTCTGGTTCAAACAGATCCTGCACGAAGCAGATGCGACGATCGGTTGGATGAACGAAGGCCGCTCGTTTCGGGCGAACCACAGTCTTCGCGCGATTGTCGGGATCGAAAAGGTTCTGGTGACCCAGATCCATTTACTCGAGACGATGGCTCAGATTGGCTTTCTGGAATTTCGCGACAAACTGAATCCGGCCAGCGGATTTCAGTCGATGCAGTTTCGGGAACTCGAATTTGTCTCAGGTCAGAAGAACGAAAAGATCCTCGAATCATTCAAGCATGATGAATTCGCACATGCCCGTCTTAGTGAAAGATTTGCGGAGCCCGGGCTGGACGACGCGTTTTGGGCAATGCTCGGCCGTGCAGATTTTGCGGTCGCGTCGCGCGAGGAACGTGTTCAATCGATCGTCGAGATCCTGACGCATCCCGAAAAGTATGCCGACTATTTCATCATGCAGGATCTGCTCATCGACCACGACGAGAACATCGCGCTCTGGCGATATCATCACGTGCTGATGGTTGAGAGGATGTTGGGAATGAAACCCGGCACCGGCGGCTCGGAAGGCGTAGGTTATTTGATGACTACTCTAACCAAGAAATTCTTCCCCGAGATCTGGGAAGCCCGTACGCAGTTGAAGGTTATTAATCCGGCCGATCGCCTTTGATCTCATTTTGCGCTCTCTCGCCCCAGCCGATCGACACTCGTAACAACAATTTTCTCGATCTTCCGATCAGCCGAAAGTGAGGTGGACTTTTCGGATGCCGGGAAGACGGAGTAGCTCCAGCCGTCTTTATCCTTTGCATAAAGGACAAACCAAAACGCTTTCCTGCCTCCCCGCTCTGTCCAAGTCGCTCGAACATAATTTTTGTCCCTGGAAACGGCAACCTTTGGAGCCGAGGGTTTCGGCGACTTGATCCACGTGAATTCAGGAACGATGGCTTCTCGAGAATAGACCTGTTCTCGCAGCGCGTTCTGGATGCCTCCCATATTATTTTGTAGCGATTTGAAACTGAAGAAGATCGCGCCGCTTGTTTCGGGTGCGAGTCGCGTGCGGACGATTTGATCTGCAATCTCGCCGGTGGTGAATGTCGGTGTAGAACCGATTCGATAGGCTGCAACCCCCGGCCATATAAAGCGCTTTTTTATATTCTGCAACTTCCACCAATCCAGTAAAACCGGAAAGCTCTGACCCTGTTGTGCCGTCTCCCAATAGAGCTGCGGTGCAAGATAATCCACCGTTCCGTCCTCCAGCCATTTCTTCGAGTCGGCGTAGAGCCGCGCATAGGAATTGAAACCCGAGATGTTTTTATCCGGCTGGGGCTGCCAAATTCCGAAAGGTGATATGCCGTAGACCACGTCTGGTTTGATCCGCTTGATCTCGCGCCCGACGGCTTCGATAAACGAATTTACATTCATGCGGCGCCAGTCATCGCGCGCAAGTTTTCCGCCCGCTTTCTGATATACCAGCCAGTTCGAATCGTCGGGAAAGTCGATCTCATTACCCGCGGCATCTTTTTCGGCGTATGGGTAGAAGTAATCGTCGAAGTGTACGCCGTCGACGTCATAGCGGCGGACAACATCTTGAATGACATCCAGGGAGTGTCGCTGGGCCTCCAGCGAAGTCGGGTCAAGCCACATATAGCGGCCGTATTGCCTGACGGTTGTGGGTTTCCTTCTTGCAACGTGATCATCTGACATCGTCCTCGCCGCCGGATGGTACGCCCTGTAAGGGTTGAACCATGCGTGGACGAGGATGCCTCGTTTATGCGCTTCGGATACGACGAACTCGAGCGGATCAAAGTCTTGCGGCCTGCCCATTTCGCCAGTGAGAAATTCCGACCACGGCTCGAGTTGTGATCGATATAGTGCGTCGGCCATCGGCCGAACCTGAAATATGACGGCATTAAGCCGCAGCTTTTTTGCGAGGTCGAGACACGCGAGGAGTTCGCGCTTTTGGTCTTCGATCGGCAGTCCTTTTCGGCTTGGAAAGTCTATGTTGTCGACTGTCGCTATCCACACCGCTCTAAACTCGCGTTCCGGTTTTGGCCGCGGTTGGGCCTGCGGCCGGAGAACGAGAAGGTTTAGCAAGAGGCATAGTAGTACGACGAACTTTTCCATTGGCGGATTTCGAAATCGCAATCTTTGCTTGGTAGACATTTCGTATGCAGCTGAAGGAACGGCTCGCGAGCAGATCTTCGATCACCGTTCGGCGCATCTTCGCATCTTTTTCTTTTAGCAGGCAAACGACGTTTGCTGCATTCTCTTTGGCACAAGCCGATCTCTTGTGCTTCTTGAGTTCGTTAAGAGTGGATTCGGTTTCGCCGATGCACACCGCAAGTTGATGTCCCCGTCCGCGTTGATCGGTGACGCGTCGCGAGATTATAAAAACAGCGGGTTGGTCGGCGATGGCTGCGGTGAGCGGATAAACTTTGAAGAAGTGATCGGTCTGGTGTCCGCGGAATAAAGCATCCGAAAGCTTTCGTGTGGGAGTGTGCTTCATATGATACATCGTATCATATCTGGCACACACGGCAAGGACCTTTTAGACGAAAATCGAAAAGACTTCGTTAGAAAAAACCTTTCCTTTGTCGGTGAGAATGAGCCGGCCTTCTTCAAGTTGAATTAGGCCGTTGTCTGTCGCCGTCTGCAATTCGAGAGCGTACTTTTCCTCTATAGCGAATCCAAAACGACGTCTGTATTCGTCGAGATCGAGACCGTCAGCGAGCCTCAAACCAAGGAAGGCATATTCCGAAGCGACCACGATTCTTTCGCGAAATACTTCCGCGCTCAATGCGTCCTCGATGCTTTGGACATATTTCGCCGTATCGCGTTCGTTCGCATGACGTTGATAGCCGTCGAACGAATGTGCCGACACTCCAAAGCCGTACACGGGATCGAGACGCCAGTATTTACTGTTGTGCTGAGATTCGAAGCCGGGTTTCGCAAAGTTAGAAATCTCGTATTGCTCGTAGCCGGCGGCTGACAGCTTCTCGACCATGTGCTCGTACATTTCGGCGGCGAGCTCATCATCGGGTTTCGGCTGTCGACCCGATCTGATCTGCTCGGCAAGCGGAGTCGCTTCGTGGATCTCGAGCAGGTATAGCGAAAGATGCTCGGGTTGCATGGAGATGGCTTCCCCTAAATTTCGACGCCAGTCATCAAACGTTTGGCCGGGCAGGCCTCCGATCAAGTCAAAGCTGATGTTTTCGAAACCCGCATCGCGAAGAAGTCTGAAAGTATTTCGAGCATCATTCGCGTCATGGCCGCGGGCGAGCAGCTTCAACGCACGATCGTTGAACGTCTGCACGCCGAAGCTCGCGCGATTCACGCCCAGTGCTCTGTATCCGTTGAGACTTTCGATGGTGACCGTGGCCGGATTCATCTCCATCGTGATCTCGGCGGTTGGAGACACATCAAACTCAAGTTTGACCGCTTTAAGAATTACTTCTACTTCTTTGGGCGAAAGCAGCGACGGAGTTCCTCCTCCGAAGTAAACGGTGTCTGCCGATTTTGGATTTTGGGTTTTGGATTTTGGATTCGAGAGAGAGTTGGAACTTATCTCGGTGACCAGAGCATTCACGTATCGATCGACGCCGTCACTGCTGCGGTACACGTCGGTCGCGAAGTCGCAATACGAACAACGCGATTTACAGAAGGGAATATGAAGGTAGACACCCGCAGTCATTTCTCATATCTTAGTGGCGTCTCGACGGGAACGAAAGGAGAGACCGATCGTTATTCAGCGAAGAACTCAAAATGGACGAGATTTCATATTACTTGACCGCGACTGCGTTTTTTGGAGTGATCGTATGCTGGTTCGTATTCGCCGGGACATTCCTGCTTCCCAAGAAACCTGAAGCTTCACCCGACACAGTGAAGGCCCCGAAATCATTCTGGGGAATCGCCTTGCAGGGCGTTGGTTTCGGGCTTGTGGGCCCTGCACCGAACGCCGATTTTCTCGCCCTTCGTTCCGAGCGACGCGGTCAACATCGTGATGCAGGTCTTTGCACTTATATTGTCGGTAAGCTCGGTTGCTCTTTCGGGGTCAGCGATTCGGGAACTAGGCAAACAATGGAGCTTTCAAGCACGGCTCGTTGAAGATCATCGTTTGGTGACATCCGGAGTCTATGGCCTCGTTCGTCACCCGATCTATACGGCGATGCTGGGCAAGCTGATAGCGACCGGCATTGTCCTGAGCCATTGGGCCGTCGTTCCAGTTGCCGTCGTAATTTTCCTGATTGGAACGACGATCAGAACAAGACTCGAAGAACGTTTGCTTTCGGGTGCATTCGGCGGGGAGTTTGAATCGTGGAAGGGCAAAGTTCCCGGATTGATTCCGGGTCTACGGTTTTGAATTGTTCAATTGAGTTCCCAGTGAGTTTGCCCAGGACGACTCGAGCGCCGAGACGGGCGTGGAGATTTTTACCGAACCGTCGATATTGATGATCAAATCGCTACCCGTTGCACGTCCCAGGATTTCGAAAGGGCAATTCGATACAAGGCTTCTTACTTGTTGAAGTTTCTCCCGAACAAAGCTCATCACGATCCTCGAAGGCGATTCACCAAAGAGAAGAGCATCCTCCGAAATGCTAGCCGACGAAATCTCGATCTCCGCTCCGATCGCGCCGCGACCGAGGGAAGAAAAACAGCTCTCCGAAATTGCGACAGCAAGCCCGCCGTCCGCGCAGTCGTGCGCAGATAGGAGGAGACCGGCTTCGATAAGTTTCAGACAAGTTTCCTGCACCAGCTTTTCGAGAGCCAGATCGATGACCGGCACACTGCCGCTGGCTTTCATGTCGTCGATCGTCTTTCCAGCGATCGCCTGTGCATACTCGCTCACCGACAAGTCATCGTTAGTTATGCCAAGCAAAGCGATGACGTCGCCCTCGTTCTTGAAGCCGTGAGTAACTATCTTTCGCGTGTCTTCGATAAGCCCGACCATCCCGATCGTCGGCGTCGGCAGTATCCCGTGCCCTTCGGTTTCGTTATAGAACGAAACGTTTCCGGAGACGACGGGCGTTTCGAATGTTTCACACGCTTCCTTGATCCCATCGATCACATCGGAAAAAGATCGCATGACCTCAGGCCGCTCGGGCGATGCGAAGTTCAGGCAATTCGTGACGGCGATTGGTAACGCTCCGACGCAAACCACATTTCGCGCAGCCTCGGCCACAGCGAGCTTCGCGCCTTCTTTCGCATTGACCGTCACATATCGAGCTGGCCCATCCAAGCACATCGCGATCGCGCGACGCGTCTCCTTGACCCTGATCACGGCCGCGTCTGCCCCAGGCAGCACCGCGGTATTTGTCCGGACCATAGTGTCGTATTGCTCATAGACCCACTGTTTTGAACAGATGTTCGGCGAGCCTAAAAGCGTCTTCAGCGCTTCTCCCAAGTCCCTTGTCCCTTCTCCCATATTCGTACCCTGAGAGCCACTGTTGGGACTTGGGACTCGGGACTTAGGACTCTCGGAGGCCATCGGCCGTTCGTATTTTGGTGCTTCATCCGTCAAGGCAAGAACCGGCAGATCAGCTTCGAGCTTGCCGTTATGAACTATCTTCAGCCGGTCGCCTTCGACGACCTTTCCGATGACGACGGCGTCGAGGTCCCATTTGTTGA
>JBDTMK010000082.1:0-10427 GCA_039934315.1 Pyrinomonadaceae bacterium
AATTGCCCCAAGTCGCGAAAGCACTGCTAGACAACACGGTTAGTATCGAGGTGACGAGCATCGCCCGAAGATAGTTTTTCATTATTTTAATAGGCCTCCGTTTTCACGTTTGAATAGTGGTCTAGCTGCAGACGGAGTTTAGGGCGGCAATTTGCTGAGAGTCCTTGAGTTTTCCTAACGAGTGCTAATTCTTGAAGTGCCGCGATCCTTGAGCCGATAATTGGCTTGAATAGATGGAAACTCAGAGGATTTTATGATTGAAGTCGCGAAGGGATGTGAAGGGCGAGCAAATATCCCGGAGGATGGCGAATTGGTTATCGACTCGTCGAGGATAACGACTGTGGGATTTGCGGTCGGCCTCCCGCGAGGGGACACTTTCTGACCGACTCCGAATTCAAGAGAGCTTGAATGCGGACCATCTGTCCCCTCACAGCCCGGACGTTTTTTCGAGGGACGGGGAGCGCGTCAAAGCCGCTTTGAGACTCTATCAAGCTCGACCGGGCCTCACACGGTCTCCCGGCCTGCAAAAGAATCTCACCGCGGCGAAGAAGGAACGTCTCCTTGCGTGGCATGGCTACTGCTAGTATGTCGAGTCGCTCTAGCGCCAGATCGTAGCGGCGGCGTCGTACTTCCAGCTCAATCGCGGCATTCTGCAGTGTAACGAGGGTGCCGAGTTTTTTGATCCCCTCGTCCAAACCGGACAAGGCTTCGTCGATCCTTCCCGCAGTCGCCAAGACTTCGGTGCGTTCAAGATAGATCTCAGCCGAGTCGTGCGGCGCCAGGACTATCGCCTTCGTAAAATAGTTTATGGAGGTATCCGTCTTTTTTAATTTCGCCAACACTCGCGCCATCGTTATCGCGCCTTCGAAGCTGTTTGGTTGTTTAAGCAGGTACTTCTCTAAAGCGGTGTGTGCCTTAGAAAATTGTTTTGCGTCGAGCCAGAGTTTTCCCCAGCCCAAGTCGACAGCTGTAAGATTGCGATCCAATCGCTCCGCTCTTACCAGGTCAGCTTCCGCGTTTTTCCATTCTTCGTGCAAACGATAAAGCTCGGCGCGTTTTAGATAAAGCGCCGGATCCTTCGGACTCTTCCGTATTTGTTTTGTGACAGCGATGATCTGCTCATGTAGACCTTCGTGCCCGCTAACAGGCAGTGAAAACAGACATACAATTGCCACTTGAAGCACGATCGTTGCCACAACTGACCGGATCGAAAACATTATTTCTTTAGTGTTTTTGCCGATGCAATATTCGAATACCCCGAATTTCCACCTGCGTTATACGCCCGAACGCGATAACGGTACATAGTATTCTTGGTCAAACCGATGTTCGCGAAGTTATTCACGTTTGGTCCGACTGTACCGACTTGGACAAAATTCGTGCACGTTTGGCCGGAGCAACGCTCGACACTAAATCCATCTTCGTTAACAGCGTTATCTGTCCATGACAAGTTTATCTGGGAAGCGGAAATAGAAGTGCCAGTCAGCCCGGAAGGGGCTGCGGGTGCGGCCGGCGCTGCAGGAAGCGTTGTCGCATTCGCTGTATTCGAGTAGCCAGAATCTCCCGCAACATTGAACGCTCTAACACGAAAATAATATTGAGTTGAAGCGGAGAGCCCGCCCGCTGAATATGCCGTTATGTTTTGGGCCACCGTCGCAATTTCTGTGAAATTGGTTCCGTCGACTGAGCGCTCAATCTTGAATCCGGTTTCATTCGAGGATCCGTCGGCCCAGGAAAGGCCGATCGAATTGCTGCTCGTCGGCGTTGCCGCCAAACCTGTGGGGGCGGTTGGCGGGAGCGGCGTTGCAGCCCCTTTGATCATCGTGAAGTAATCAGCGATCGTACCGTTCTCACGGAGGAATTTTGCGTCCAGACGGTCGTTGTTTACATCAAGGACCATCGAGCCGAGATTGTTCAGCGAGATGAACATCGCCGGATGGTTTAGCGTTCCGCCCGAAGCCTGGCCCGAGCTTCCGGCCACGGCATACACCGCTCCTTCGTTAGGCACGTTTGGACTCAACGCCGATTTTGTATATGCACCGTCGATGTTTTCACGGCCGCCGCCGGAGTTTTTCTTCATCGAGTTGGTAAACGTCCCCGAGGTGCCATAGTGGCCGTCGATAAGGAAGGACCTTTCGTACGAATGGCTATGGCCGCTGAGAACCAGATCAACGCCCCAGCTCTCGAGCATGGGTAACATATTGGTTCGCATCTCAGCGAGCTGCGTTTCGGTGTCGGAATCGTGCGAGCCTTTTGTATAAGGCGGGTGATGCCAGAACGCGATCACCCACGGTTGAATGTTCTGTGCCAGATCATTCTGCAGCCATGTGAGCATCGCACCGTTCGTCGCCCGGCTCGAGGTCATCGAATCGAGACAGATAAAGTGGATGTTCCCGTAATTGAATGAATAGTACTTTTCAGTCCCTGACGCGACACCGCCCGCCTCTCCGCCGGTAGGCAGCGTGAACATTTGAAAATAAGGCAGACTGCTCGGCGGGTTTGTAGATTGTGCCGTGTCATGGTTTCCGATCGTCGACCAAAGCGGTGTCTGACGTAGAACGGTCGGATACATATTGAAGACGGCCGTCTGGTATTCCGAATCCGTTCCGTTCTGATAAGCATTGTCGCCAAGCATCAATAGAAGGTTGGTGTGAGTCGATCCGTTATAGCTCAAGTACGCGTTACGAACTGCCTGCGCATTGGCGTCCGCCGTACCCGAATCGCCGAGTATCCAGACCCGATATGGATTGGCCTGTCCAACGTTCGGCGAAGTTAGGAAAAAGTGGTTGGCGTCGTTCCCGGCTAAAGCCTGTGTTGTAGACCCGACCGAATAGAAATATTTCGTGGCGCCAACCAACCCGGTCAGTCGGACCTCGTGCTCGGTCGTAACGTTTGAGTCATTGACGGTCTGCGACAGACTTCCTTGAATGGTCCCGTATTGCACACGACTGTCGGTCGCTAGACTTGTTCGCCATCGTAAAGTCATTGCGTTTGCGGTTCCCATCTGCAAATACGGCCCTCGCGTGACGTTCGCAGTGGGTACACTGGTTTGACCGATGAGGTCGAGGTCGAAACTGATGTCTGTGCTTGTGGCATTCGCCTGGTGGATCTCGACGGCAAGCACATTTGTGCCAGTGACGAGCGAGCTCGCGTTGACCGTAGTTTGAATAAATATCGTCGATTCTTCGCCGCCGCTGATCGCCACGCTTGCAGGAGTTTGATAACCGACGGCACCACCGGGCATATTGGTGCGAAAGACCTCTCCTCCGTTGATGTACACGACGGCCCCATCGTCACGCAAAATATTTAGCGTAAGACCGGTGAAGTCGGCAGGGTTCGCGACATTGAAGGAACGGCGAAAGTAGGTCGTGATGAACTTGGCACTTGCGTTTGGGCCATAGCTGACGACCGTCGATTCATCGCCATCGCCGTAACCAAGCTGCGCATTTCCGGCCGCCCAGGTCGAGTCGTCAAATGCCGGTGAGCTCCAGGCCGAACCTTGATTCGAACCATTGTCTAAATATTTCCAACTGGAGCCACGTGTGACGAGTGTTGTCTGTGCTGACACCCCGGCTGTCGCAGAAATCACAAAGAGGATCGATGCCAAAATCAGTTTATGGATTTTCATAGGAGTAACTCCGGGAATACAATGAGGATGCTTGATGGAATCTGTTTAGAGAATACGGACGTTCCGGAGAAATAACAAGCCAAAATATTCCCCATGAAATTAGCGCTGATCGGCTACGGCTCGATGGGAAAACTCATCAAACGCATGGCTGAAGAAAGAGGGCATACCATTAGTGTCGTTATTGACGAGACTGCGGCCGGTCTCCTTCCTGATGAGGTGGCCCAGAGATTGTCCGGTGTTGACGTCGTCGTCGATTTTACGATCGCTGAAGCGGTGTGTCGGAATGGTGAGGCTTGCGTGATCGCGGGCGTTCCAATAGTAGAGGGAACCACAGGCTGGAACGATAAGAGAAGCGACGTCGAAAAACTTGTGAGCGACTCGGATGGAGCCTTTGTATACGGTGCAAATTTTTCGATCGGCGTGAACTTGTTTTATCGAGTAACCGACTTTGCAGCCGAACTGTTCGCGAAGTTTCCAGGGTACGAGGCCTTTATCGAAGAGCAGCATCATTCGCGGAAGAAAGACGCGCCAAGCGGAACTGCGTTGATGTTAAGAGACGTTGTTTCGAATCACATAAAAAAGGAATTCAGTATTTCGTCGACGCGTGCGGGAAATATCCCCGGGACTCACCGGGTAGGTTTCGATGGTCCAGCCGATCAGATACTGCTTGAACACACGGCGCGATCGCGCGACGGGTTTGCGGCGGGAGCATTGATGGCGGCCGAGTGGATCATCGGGACGAAAGGTTTTTATGAGTTTTCTGATGTGATCGATGAAATTTGCGAGCACAACCGACCATCGTAAATGGTGCAAGAAACTCCCCTCCTTGTTTAGGAGGGGTGCCGAGGCTTTGCGAGGCGGGGTGGTAGTTCAGAAGAATCAGATTCTTGTCGTACTACCACCCCGTCAGCCGACGCGGCTGCCATCCCTCCTAAACAAGGAGGGGGAGTTAAGAGTTTTATGACGACACGAATTGATTGGATGCGCGGATGCGCGACGGCTTTGGTCACGCCATTTAAAAAGGACGGATCGATCGATGATGACTGTTTCAAAAAGCTGGTCGATCGACAGATCAAAGGTGGAGTCAATATCCTGGTACCTTGCGGAACTACCGGCGAGAGCGTGACGATGGACGACGCCGAGCGTCTGCGGGTCATCCGAATGACTGTCGAAGTCGCAAAGGGGACGAGTGCAAAAGTTATTGCCGGAACTGGAAGCAACAACACCGCGGCGACGATTGATTTCACACGTAAGGCACGCGAGGCCGGTGCAGATGCAGCTTTGCTTGTCGGGCCTTATTACAACAAGCCGACACAGGCGGGATTTTTTGCGCACTTTTCCGAGATCGCGAGATCTGTTCGCGGTTTTCCGATAATGCTCTACAACGTACCCGGCCGAACCTCGTCGAATATTTCCGCAGAGACGACGCTCAAGCTTGCGGAGAAGTTCGAGAACATTGTCGCGACAAAAGAGGCGTCGGGAAATTTCTCGCAGGTTATGGAGCTTCTCAAAAACCGGCCGAAGAATTTCAAATTGTTTTCGGGTGACGACGCTACCGCGCTGCCTTTCATCGCCCTCGGCGCCGACGGCCTGGTTTCGGTTTGTTCAAACGAGATCCCGCGCGAAACATCCCGGATGGTTGAGAAAGCTCTCGACGGAGCGCACACTGCTTCGCGCAAAATTCATTACCAGATCTTGCCGCTGATGGAAGCGAACTTTATCGAGTCATCACCCGCACCGTGCAAATTTGTGATGAAAGAAATGGGACTGGTTGAAGAGAATCTGCGGCTGCCTCTTGTTCCCGTGACGAAAGATTCGCAAGTAAAGCTTCGGACGGTGATGAAGGGAGTTGGGTTGTCGAGCAAGTGATATCACTGGCGGCCGGAAACTGAAAACTGGAAACTGTCGTTAAAACCAGTTCTCAGATTCCAGTTGCAGTTCCCGGTAGATGAAACCATGGACTATCACACGACAATACAGGCAAAGGATACAAGTGAGCTTACAAAACAAAATTGAAGACCTGTTCAACGTCTCGGACCGCGAGTTCGATGCTACGGACCGTGAATGGTTTGAGGAGTTCCGTTTGGCCCTGAGAAGCGGCGAGATCCGCTCGGCGGTAAAACATCCGGACGGGACATGGCATGCGAACACTTGGGTGAAGCAAGGAATTCTGCTTGGCTTCCGCATGGGAAAAATGGTCGAGATGTCGAAGCCGACGGAAACGTTCCAGTTCTTCGACAAAGACACTTTTCCGCTCAGGCCGATGTCTCTCGAAGACGGTGTGCGCATCGTGATGGGCGGTTCGACAATTCGCGACGGGTCGTATGTGGCCTCGGGTGTAGTCGTCGTTCCACCGGCGTATGTTAACGTCGGTGCTTACGTTGACGAAGGAACGATGATCGATTCGCACGCGCTCGTCGGATCGTGCGCCCAGATAGGGAAGCGTGTGCATCTCTCGGCGGCGGCGCAGATCGGTGGAGTCCTGGAACCGGTAAATGCGACGCCGGTCATCATCGAGGATGACGTGCTCGTCGGCGGCAACACGGGAGTTTATGAAGGAACGATCGTTCGCGAACTTGCTGTACTTGCGAGCGGAGTGATCCTAACACGGTCGACGCCCGTCTTTGATCTACCGAACAAAAAAATCATCAGATCCGACGGAGAGAACTCGCTTGAAATTCCCGCCGGGGCGGTCGTTGTTCAAGGCTCGCGCGCGATCACAAATGATTTCGGAAAGGCGAACGGCCTCTCTATCTACTGCCCTATCATCGTCAAATATCGAGACGAAAAAACAGATGCTTCGACAAAGCTTGAAGATTATCTGAGATAATATCCGCATGCCTCGGCGGATCGAAGTCATTATTAATTCGGGTTCGGGAAGTGTGCTCGGCGAAGAAACATCGAATAGCCTCCGCGATCGATTTATCGCGTGCGGCATTTCAGCGAACGTTCATCTCGCCGATTCCGGTGACGAGATCAAACAGCTCGCCACGCGTGCCGTTAAGAATTCCGAGGTGATCGTCGCGGGTGGGGGCGATGGCACTATTAGCACCATTGCTGCTGAAGTCGCAAGGGCGGGCAAGACGCTGGCAGTACTTCCGCTCGGAACGCTGAATAACTTTTCAAAAGACCTAGGGATCCCGCAGGATATTGCCGGCGCGGTCAGCACGATTGCTTCGGGACACGTCAAACTCATCGATCTTGCCGAAGTCAACGGCCACACCTTCATCAACAATTCGAGCATCGGTTTATATCCGCAGATCGTTCTCCGCCGCGAGGAACAGCAGCGTCTCGGGCGCGGAAAGTGGAACGCTGCGTTTTGGGCTGCTTTGCAGATGTTTCGTTTGTCGCCGTTTTTGAAGGTTCGTATCGAGCTGAACGGCAAGAGCTTTTTGCGAAAGACTCCGTTCTTGTTCGTGGGCAATAATGAATACGAAATGGAGCTTTACAATATTGGGCGCCGTCTCGATCTCGATGAGGGTGAACTGAGTGTTTACTGTCTTCGCCGGGGCGGGCGTTGGGGCGTGACGCTTCTGTTGCTGCACACGATCTTCGGCGGCCTGCGTCAGTGGGAGGATTTTGAAGAAGTGAGCACGGACCAGATCACGATCCAGACTCGCCGCAAAAGACTGCACGTCGCACTGGACGGAGAAGTTCGGAAGATGGAAACGCCGCTCAATTATCGAACGCGGCCGAAGGCCCTTAAGGTAATAGTTCCTCGGGACGAAGGAGAGAGTCTCTAGTCCAGACAGGAGACAGGAGACAGGAGACAGGAGACAAGAGACAAGAGACAAGAGACAAGAGACAAGAGACAAGAGACAAGAGACAAGAGATAATAGACAAAGGACTAAAGAAAGTGCGCAGTATCGTTCACATTTCCGACATTCATTTCGGCGACGCCGACCCGGAAGTCGTCGAGCGCCTTGTCGAAAAAATAACCGAGATCCAGCCGGGCCTTGTAGTAGTTTCAGGCGACCTTACACAAAGGGCGAAGACCAAGGAGTTTCAAGAGGCGCGAGCGTTCCTCGATCGTCTGCCCCAACCTCAGGTGATCGTTCCCGGCAATCACGACGTGCCGCTTTATAATGTGTTCCACAGATTTGTCCATCCCCTTTCAAAATTCAGAAAGCACATAACCGATGACCTGAAACCGTCTTGCATCGACGATGATGTCGCCGTGTTCGGCATCAACACTGCACGCTCGCTGACGATCAAGGGCGGGCGTGTGAGCGAGCAGCAGGTCGGGGAGCTTGAGCGGAAACTTTGCGCCGTGGACGAACGGAAACTGAAGATCATCGTGACGCATCATCCATTCGATCTGCCGGAAGGTTTTGACGAGGACGACATTGTCGGGAGGGCGAAAACTGTGATGCCTCGATTGGTTGAATGCGGCGCCGATGTCTTTCTAGCGGGCCACCTCCACGTCAGTCACATCACACATTCGGCGCGTCGGTATCGATTAGAGGACGGCTATACGGCGCTTATAATTCAGGCGGGAACTGCAGCCTCGATGCGAATGCGTGGCGAGAACAATTCATTCAATCTTCTCGAATTGGGCGACGCGCTTTTGATCGTCAAGCGATTTCAACACAGCATGCCGGACGCCGGATTCCATCTCGCCACCACCGAGCAATTTACGAGGTCTGAGCGCGGTTGGAGTCGGATCTAGGCAAAGAACAGGTCACGAATTACCGAACAAGACGCGCAACGGGAATTCATTTTAAGGTCTTTCCTTGTATTTCGCGGCCAGTCTTTCCTTGTCACCCTGCCGGATTCGGCGCCCTTCTGACAATATGAAGAAAATCGCCTAGAATAGTCGAGGGAATCAAACATGAATGAACACGAAGACGAAGTGACCGAAAAGCACGGTCTCGCTGACGATATCTCGGGGCTCGGCCAGAAGATCATAGGAAAGATCGAGACGATCGGTGGTGTTTTGACCGGCGATCCTATTACGCAGGCCGAGGGCGAATACAATGTCGAGGTCGGTGACGTAAGGGAAGACATCGAGGAAGATATTGCGGAAGCGGAAGCCGGAGACGATGGAGAATGACTGCCACGGTCGAAACTTTGAACGACGATGGATTTCGATTGCCGGCTCGGCTCCAAGGTTTGCAGCCTACGCTCATCCGCCAGTTTTTTGAGCGAGCGTTACCCGACAGCATCAACTTCGGATTAGGTGAACCAGACCTGCCGACACCGCAGTTCATGCGTGACGAGGCCGCCCGCATCGCGCGGGATGAGCAGAACGGATACACGTCACATCCGGGAATTCCTGCGTTGCGCGATAAGATCGCCGAGCAGTACCCGCATCTTGAACTGCCGCGGACCGGCGTGGTCGTGACGTGCGGGTCGCAGGAGGCGATGACGAATGCATTTCTTTGCACGGTCGAGGCGGGCGACGAGGTTTTGCTTCCGGATCCGAGCTTCCCCGCGTATGACGCTTGCACGCGCATCGCACAGGCAACACCGGTTTATTATCGAATGCCGGCGAGTGGCGAATTTAAATTTGATATTGCAGATTTCAAATCGAGGATTACGCCCCGAACGAAACTGGCCGTGGTCATCTCTCCTTCGAATCCAACCGGCAAGATCCTGACGGAAGAAAACCTGAAACAGATCGCGGCTGCTCTGGATGGCACCGGGATCTGGCTCATCTCCGATGAGATCTACAGTGATTTGTACTTTGGCGAGAAGCCCCATTCGGCGAGCGAGTTTTACGAGAGGACGATCATCGTCAGCGGCCTTTCGAAAAGCTTGTCAATGACCGGGTGGCGTTTAGGTTGGGCGGCGTGCAAGGATCCTCGAATAATTAACGCGATCCAGGTGCTCCATGGATTTACCACGGTCTGCACGTCGGCTATTACTCAGAAAGCATCCTTGCTCGGATGGACGGACGAGGCGGAAAAAGCAAAACAAGAGGCACGCGATATCTACAAAAAGCGCGGTGAGTTTCTCGTCAACCTTTTTAGGATGGAGCTCGGGCTCAACGCCAGCTCCCCCGAAGGCGCGTTCTACACTATGCTCGACGTGAGAAGTCTCGGCGACGACATCGAAGTGGCGGAAAAGTTTCTGCAGAATCGCGTAATCACCGTGCCGGGCGTGGCGTTCGGTAGCGAGGCAAAAGGATTTTTGCGGATCTCGTTTTGTAATCCAGAAGAGCGAATGGCTGAGGGCGTTCGTCGGATGAAGGAAGTTCTGTAGGACGAACTGATAGTACGTCCTTTCCTAGCAACGGACTAACCGTCCGTTGTGCCTTTTATGAAGAAATACCGCGTGGGAATTTTAGGTGCGACCGGCACGGTCGGGCAGCGCTTCGTGCAGCTGCTTCAGGGTCATCCGCAGTTCGAGATCACGGCGCTCGCTGCATCTGACCGTTCGGCAGGAAAGCTGTTTGTCGAGGCATGCGCGTGGAAGCTGTCGGGAGACATCCCTGAATCGGTACGCGATATTGAGGTGCAGGCGATCGAGCCGCCGCTCGATTGCGACATTGTATTCTCGAGTCTTCCTTCGAGTGTTGCACGAGAGACAGAAGAGGCATTCGCACGCGCCGGATTTCCGGTCATCAGCAATTCGTCCAGCTACAGAATGGACGAAGACGTTCCGCTGCTTATCCCCGAAATAAATCACGAGCACGTCGGGTTGATAGAAACTCAAAGACAACGTCGCGGATTTGGAAAGGGATTTATTGTTACGAATCCCAACTGCGCCGTGACCAGCTTTGCACCGCCCCTTGCGGCGCTTCATCGAAAGTTCGGTGTCGAGTCCGTTGCGGTGACGACCATGCAGGCGATCTCGGGCG
>JBDTMK010000083.1:0-10424 GCA_039934315.1 Pyrinomonadaceae bacterium
ATCTTGTCGCCGCCCTTCATCTGCCAGATCCCGGCCTGCGGATAACTCGCCGGCAGGTACTCACCCTCGAAGTACACCTTCAGTTTTCGGAACGAGGGCACGACGTTATTCTCGATCGAGGTTTTCGCCGCAGCGCGCAGTCTTGCAGCGTCGGCATCAGTTATCCCAACTGCGACCTTTCTGAACGGCGAGTAGAACGGGCTTTTCGCGGCGTCGTCGACGACCTGCTTTTCCAGTTGCGCGGGCACACGGTTCAGAACTTGTTTTGACCACAGCATTCCGTTCGCCTTGCCCTCGCGCAGAAGCGCAAGCGTTTGGTCCATGTAAACAGGAAACGCGTTTAGTCGTACGATCCAGTCTTCATAATCCTTTACAGTTTGGAAGTCTATTTGATCGGCTAACTCGTCCGCGGTCTGAATCCCGCCGCGTTGGCTTATCGGAAGCAGATAAAGGCGCGTCTGGTGATACTGAATGGACGTCTCGTTACTATTCTGAAAAAGATCGTAGTTCACCCGGTCGGCTGGAGCGAGCTTTGCCCGATCGATCTTTTTCAACTCCGCAAGTATCTCTATGGTGTGTTGATTTCGCGCGGCGATAGCCTCGAGACTTTCATCGCCCCAGCGCGCGTTATAGCGCTTGTCGCCGAGAAAAGACGCGAATGTTGGGGACGTCTCGAGCGTCCATTGCCATTGACGATCGAACAGCGCGTGAAGTTTCGCGGCTTCGGTTGTTTGCGCCGGGGCGTAAGAAAAGATTCCGCACACGAATAACAGGCAAGCAAAAAGCGTCTTCATCAACTTGTATCTCCTTAGGATCTGCGGCTGGCTAAGGATACATCATGTTGTCGTTCTTAAAAACGCACTTTCAGCTGGTAGGGCGTCGAGCGGAATCGCCCACTTTGGTTGACTGTTCCTAACGGCGAGTGCTATGCGAAAGTCGGCATAAAAAAACGTGTTTAGGAGTAAGACGTTCAGCCCGTTTTATGAAAAATTATTACGTCACTGGATTGAGAGTTACTTTACCCTGCTCGATCGACTAATGTAGGTGAGTTTCCGACGTTCGTCGAAGGAAAAGGAACCGTAGCATCCGGTTTCCTCCCGCTCGCTTGTCCAAACCAGACTCTTGCTTATTTCCACTCCTCTTCCAAAGTCATGTGTCGTGCTTGAATCACCGCTCTGAGAGGGAGAGCATAACGATTCAAACGAGAAGTAATCCATTCCGACCGCAGGCTCTGAATACTTAATCATGGCGAGAGCACTTTCGAGCCATTTCTTCCGCTCCGCCTCGAGTTTTTCCTGCAGTTCTTTCTCCCTTTGGAGTCTAAGTTCATACGCCGGCTTTATGCCGGCAATTCCCCAGACTCCCCGCTTCTCCGCTTTGGCCTTCGCCTCCGCATCCAGATACAGAATTCTCTCGTCTGCAGCTTGATATGCGGCGTCTGGTACCGCGTACCATACGGCTCCGTCCCTGAGCATCTGCAGGCTTAGGTCAACTCCATCCAGGAAAATCTTTGAATGATGTGTTCCGGCCGAAACCGCTTTCAGTTCGAACGAGACCGTTTTCTGAAAGACAAAGTCCGAGAGGTGAGTTTTAACCACACTAAAGAGCGGTTGCGTGCCTTCGGGAGCATCGGCGTACTGCAGCTTTAGTGTAAATTTCGCCTGCGTTGTCTGTACAACAATCGTGTCGCCTGTTAGAACCTCCGTCACGACCCCAGACATTGCAAGTCTTTGGGCGCGGATCGGTGAACACACGATGACCAGAGTAAATAAGATTAGAATAAAGCACGGTAACTTACTGGATTTCTCATTGATATTTATCTGGCTTCAAGATCGTATTCGCGAAGCCGCCGATAGAGGGTCGATGGCGAAATGCCGAGAAGCTCAGCCGTCTTGCCGCGATGCCATCCGGTCTTTTCGAGTGCGGTGAGGATCTGCTGACGCTCGACATCACGAAGATTTGTTGGCGCGACGTTGTGAAATGACGCGACGCCGCCGTTGCCCGGAGTCGTATAGCTTACGGAGACGTTCGATTTCTCTTGGCGATAGATGACCTCTGGCGGTAATTCTTTTACAGTCACACGTCCGTTGTCTGCGAGAAGCGCGGCGCGCTCAAGGCAGTTGCGGAGCTGACGAACATTGCCGGTCCACGTATACGCGGTGAGCGCCTCGATAACCGGCGGGGTCAGCTCCGGCGGATTTGCTCCGCCAACTTTTATAAGGATGTGACGCGCAAGCGGCACGACGTCTTCGCGACGCTCGCGAAGCGGCGGTATGTTCAGTTCGAAGCTGTTGATCCGATACATGAGATCAGCACGAAACACTCCCTCGGCGACCGCTTGCTTCGGATCGCGATTTGTCGCGCTCACAAGCCGCACGTCGACCTCGACTTTCTTGACGCCGCCGACGCGGAAGAACGATCGCGTCTCGAGCGCACGCAGCAGCTTCGATTGGAGCTGTGACGGCATTTCCATTATTTCGTCCAGAAAAAGAGTTCCGCCGTCCGCGAGTTCGAACAATCCAAGCTTGCGGCTCCGTGCGCCCGAGAACGCGCCGGCCTCGTGGCCGAATAGCTCGGATTCGAGAAGCGTGTCCTGCAAAGCGGCGCAGTTCAGATCTATGAAAGGTTTTTCACTTCTCGGGCTGAGGCGGTGGATCGCCTGTGCGACAAGCTCTTTCCCGGTCCCCGATTCGCCCGTGATCATGACCGAAGTGTCCGACGGTGCAACGCGCCGGACGAGACGCAAAACTTCTTTCATCTGTGGAGACTCGGCGATGATCTCGGGAAGATTATTCTGTCCCCGTGCGATCTGTGCGCGGAGCCGTGTGTTATCGATCTTGAGCTGGTGCTTTTCCGAGGCCTGATCGACGAGAGCGGAGAGCTCAGCGATTCGGTAAGGTTTTGTCAGGTAGTCATATGCGCCGAGTTTCATCGACTCGATCGCCGTTTCAACTGTTCCCTGCCCGGTCAGCATTATTATCTCGGGCGGATTCGCGCTCTTTTCGAAAACACGTCGGAGCAAACCCATTCCGTCCAGCCGAGGCATGTTTATGTCACACAAAAGAACATCAAAATCCCGGCTCTCGAGAATCTCCCATGCGGCCTCACCGTCGGGAGCGGTGTCCACCTCATGCCCCTGCCTTGCCATTTCTTTTTGAACGACAAGACGGAGATTCTTCTCATCATCAACTACAAGTAACTTTGCCATATGTTTGTTCGCGGGATTGATTGGTCAGTTCCTATCGGGTAACAGGGAGGAAAATCGTAAAGGTAGAACCTCTTCCGACATTCGAACGGACGCTTACGCGGCCGCCGTGGTCGGTAATAATGCCGTAGCAAACTGCGAGCCCGAGACCCGTCCCTTTACCCACTTCTTTGGTCGTGAAAAATGGCTCGAACACCTTGGACATATCAGCCGTTGGGATCCCAACGCCAGTGTCCTCGATCTCGATCGCGAGACGGCGACGCTCGACGAACGCCCTGAAGGTCAGCGTTCCTCCGTCGGGCATCGCATCGATCGCATTGGTTGCGAGAGCGATCACCGCTTGTTGCAGCTGCCCGCCATCGGCGTTGATCGTCGGCAGATCCTCTGCAATATCGATCCTGATCTCGACCGATCCTCCGCGCTTCTGGTGCGAGATCAGATTTGCCGACGACCGAATTATCTCGCCGATATCTAACGGGTGCCGATCTCCTGTGCGGAGACGACTGAAATCCAGCAGGCCAGTCGTTATCGATTTGCAGCGGAAGGCTTCGCTCTTGATCAGGCCGAGATACTCATTCAGATCCTCGATTCCTTCGGCGCCGTCGAACATACCTTCTTCCACACGTTGCTCGAGCGCCTCGGCACATGCCGAGATCGTCGCGAGCGGATTGTTGATCTCATGCACTACGCCGGCGGCAAGACGGCCGACGGCGGCTAGTTTCTCTGCACGGCCAACAGCGTGGATGGCCTCGACGCGAACGGTTATATCTTCGCCAACGGTGATGACATGGCTCACATCGCCCGTGTCCGGATCGCGCATCGGAATCTTGCTGACCATCCAATGCTTCGTCGAGCCGTCTTCGCTCGCCGTCTGCTGCTCGATCCGCTCGATGCGCCCGGTGCTGAACGCTCGTTCGAATTCATCGCGAACCTGACCCTCGGGATATCTTGCAAGAACGGTGAACACGTTTCGTCCGAGAGCCGCGTCGCGCGGTATCCCCTGCGTTCCGATCTCGCGATGCCTGTTCCATGTCACGATCCGAAAATCGCGGTCCACCACATAGAGCGAGACGGGCAACGCATCAAGTACCGCTTCTGTGAATCTCCGATGCTCTTCGCGTGCGCGGTTTATCGAGCTATTGATCGCCGCTTCGTAATGCGCCGAGAGATTGATACTCATCGCCGCCATCTGCGTCGCTGCCTCAATGACTTTTATTCTCGAATCGCTCAAGTCCTGTTTGCGGGCGAACGCCACAACGAGAGCACCTCGGATCTGACCGTTTATATGAATCGGCGAAACGTATTCCATTCTGTGGTCGGTTCCGCTCAACAAAAATTCTTCCGGATTTTCTTCGCGATGTCCGACCTGGGGAGGCAGAAGCTCCAGCCATTTGTCGAATCTCGAACGGTCGAGAAAATCACTGTCCATCTCACCGCGTCTATCAAAAGCACAACTGACTACTCCGATATTCTCGAGTTCAGCGACCAGGGCACAGATCTCGGCGTCGGCTTCATGCTGTATTGCGCTTGAGACGCGACTTGCAACTTTCTTCGGATGGACCGTGAAGAGAAGGCTCCGCCCGAGATCGGAAATAAACTTCAGCTCGGCAGAGGCATCTGGTGCATCGGCTGGGAGAAGAGACAGCTTGGCTTGTTTTTTTACCGCCGAGGGAACTGGCATGCTTGTAAGATTTGCGGAAAGAAAGGGGAACAGCTGGAAGGCTGCGGGTGAGAAGCGAAGTAGAGGTCTGAAACCTCCTATTGATTAAAAAACTTTTTAAACATTTTGTCAATTAGTTTGGCATTTCGGGAAAACGGTTGACTGTCGCGTATAATCACGCAAGAATCGACGTATCCGCTATGTACCAAGGGGCAAAAACCACAACTGGAAGACTATTATTGTGCGGCTTTTTTTTGTTAGGCATGTGCTCGATCGCGTTTGCCCAGCAAATGGTCGATAAGACCGTCGCAACGGTCAGCGACGGCGGCCGGACAGAACTGATAACGTTCTCGGACCTGAAGTGGCAGCTCGCGTTGCAGCCCGGTGTTCAAATCACCCCACCCTCGTCCGAGGATCTGAATCGAGCTTTGCAGCTGCTTATCGACCAGCGCCTGTTCGCGCTTGAGGCCGAACGGCTTCCCCGCGAGGCACCGCTAAAAGCCGAGATCAACGCGAAGATAAACGAGATCGTCTCCTATTTTCCGACACCCGTAGAGTTTGAGCGTCGATTGAATCTTGTCGGATTTAAATCCGTAGCGGACCCGAACTTCGAGCGTCTGATCGCCCAGCGCATCACCATCGAAAAATATCTCGCCTTCCGCTTTCGCTCATTTATCGTGGTCACGGCCAACGACGAAGCGGAATATTACCGGAGCTTTTACGTGCCCGACTTTCGAAGGCGAAATGCCGGGGTCATCGTTCCATCGCTTGACAGCAAACGCACTGAGATCGTCGAAGCGCTGACCGAAAAGCGGGTCGGGCAGCAGATCGAAACCTTTCTTGACGAGGCAAAGCGGCGTGCCGAGATAGTGATCCTCAGCCCTGTATAATCTCTCGCCCAAATATATAACCAAGTGACGGCTTTTTTGTTGTTTCGTTGAGCGGTTTGGGATTATTATTATTTTTCTACTCCGAACCTCGGCTCTAAACAAACCAATGAAGAAGTACGTTTTGTTTCTCGCAACTCTCACTCTCGCGGTTTCGTTTTTTCTATCGCAGCGGCCGGTTGAAACTAAATCTGAACCGAGATTCGAGCAGGTGAGCCGGCCTCATGCTGCCCGAGCCGCCGGGTTCGCAGTGTCAGGTCCGCTTCGAGATGTCGCGGATTCGCGCACCGGCTCCGGCGGTCTTCCGAAGGATCTTTCCGTACGTCAAGTCGGGGCGGGCAATGAACTCTTCAGCCGGCCGGTCACCCGGCACGACGCCGATCTGTCGCTTAGTGATTTCGGCAGTTTACCGATGCCCGAGCCTTCTCAGTCCTTCCCCGGTATCGCAGATCTCGACAACGCGATTATTTATTCTCTCTTGATCCTTCCGCCGGACATGAACGGCGACGTGGGGCCGAATCACTATGTCCAGATAGTCAACTCGTTATTCCGTGTCTTCGATAAAGGCGGACAGCCGATGTCGCAGCCGTTGAAGATCAGCAAGCTCTTCGAACCGCTCGGGACGATTTGCTCAACGCGGAATGACGGGCTAGCTATCGTGCTTTATGATCCGCTCGCCGATCGCTGGCTGATCAGCCAGACGTGTACCGCCTTCCCGCCATTCAGGCAGATGCTTGCGATATCGAAAACCGGCGACCCGCTAGGCGAATACTACAGCTACGAATTCGTGATGCCGAGCGTCAGGCTGAACGACTTTCCGAAGTTCGGTGTTTGGCCCGACGCCTACTACATGTCCACCGACGAGTTCCTCGGCGCCGATTATGTTGGCGCCGGAGCGTTCGCGTTCGACCGGACAAAGTTGCTTGCGGGCGATAGCTCGGCGAGCTATGTTTATTTCAATCTGCCCGTTCCAGTTGGCCCGCGCCAAAAAGGATTACTGCCGGCAGATCTGGATGGATTAAGGCCTCCGCCGGACGGTGCCCCAAACGTTTTCGCAAGCTATACCGCGACCGAGTACGGAGACGCACAGGACGCCTTGCGGCTTTACAATTTCCACGCCGACTTTAACGACCCGCTGAGCTCTACGTTTTCGGAACGCGGCGAGAGCCCGATAGCTGTAACAGCATTCGATCCGACGAGCCCGGAAGGCCGAGCAGATATTTCACAGCCGCCGCCCGGTGAAAAGCTGGACGCGCAAAGCGATCGTTTAAATTTCCGTCTCTCATATCGGAATTTTGGAACTTATGAGTCGCTCGTCGTGAACCAGACGGTTCGGACTACTCCGGCCGACCCGTATCGCGCGGGAGTGCGAGTTTATGAGCTTCGCAAGACAGATTCCAACTATGCGGTGCGAGAACAATCGACGATCGGCGGGGGCACGTCCTCGCGATGGATCGCCTCGGCCGCTCAGGACCATCAGGGAAATCTAGCGGTGCAGTACAACACGGTATCGGACGACAAACAGCCTTCAATCTTTTACACCGGAAAACTTGCAAGCGATCCTCCCGGAGTGTTCCGTACTGAGCGTCCGCTCGTGAACGGGACTGGGGTTCAGAAAGCATTTGGCTGGCGTTGGGGCGAGTACAGCGGCATGTCAGTCGACCCGATCGATGACTGCACATTTTGGATGACGAACGCGTATTACACGCTCGAGAGCCAGCAGTTCAGCGACTTCGGCTGGCTGACGCGGATCGGCAGTTTCAAATTCACAGAATGTACGGCAGCCCCTCGCGGCTCGATCACGGGAAGCGTAACTAATTCAGCGACCGGCCAGCCTCTTCCCGATGCTGTCATAAAAGCCGGAGCATATACGAGAGCCACGAACGCACTCGGCAGTTACGGGACTCTTTCGGTGCTGCCGGCGACGTACAGCGTCACGGCGTCTGCGCGCGGGTTTCTTCCCCAAACCGTTTCAGTAACGGTTGGCGATGGGCAGGTGCAGACGCGAAATTTTGCACTGCAGCCAGTCCCGATTATCCAAAGCTCGGGAACCCAGATCGAAGGCCAAACATGCCCGATCAATCAGGCCCCGGAGCCTGGCGAGACCGTCACGCTGGTTATTTCCCTTCAGAACACCGGTGTCCTATCGGCGTCAGCCCTCACGGCGACTTTGCTGCCCAGCACCGAAATTATCAACCCAGGGCCGCCGCGATCTTACGGACAAATGTCGCCCGGCTCTCCTCCGGTTTCGCGTGCGTTCACATTCACCGTCTCGCCTTCCGTGAGTTGCGGTACCGTCGTCCTGCTCAACCTTGAGATACGCGACGGCGACGCGTTCATCGGGACCGTCTCGGTGCCGCTGCAGACGGGCGTGCGCAGATTTGCGCTGCAGGAAAACTTCGACGGCGTGACAGCTCCGAGTTTGCCGGACGGATGGTCGACCACCTCGAGCGCGAACCACCAGCTTTGGCGGACGTCTGCGACACGAAAACAATCGGCACCGAATTCGTTATTCTCACCCGCTCCATTTCAGCAAGGAATGAACGAAGTTATCTCACCTCCTTTCTCAGTTACATCCGCAAACGCTGAGATTAGTTTTCGAAATTGGTACGAGCTCGAAACAACGTTTTTGAGAAACAGGCTCTACGACGGCTCGGTGCTCGAGCTGAAGATCGGAAACGGTGATTGGCAGGACATCCTGGCGGCCGGCGGAACATTTTTAAGCGGCGGCTATGACGGAACGATCGATGGGTGCTGTATGAATCCTCTCGCCGGCAGGCTTGGCTGGTCGGGTCGAAGCGGTCTAAATGACACGTCGGAATTTATCACGACGCGTGCAAAGCTTCCGGCGTCCGCGGCGGGGCAGAGTGTACAGCTGCGCTTCAGGATAGGTTCCGACATTGGTGGGTTTCGCGAGGGTCAATATATCGACAACCTCGAGGTCGCCGACGGATTTGTATGCTCTTGCGAATCGGGAAATAAAGCGCCTTTCGATTTCGATGGCGACCGCAAAACGGATCTCTCTGTTTTCGATTTGAATGCCGGTGGGCAACCTGATTTTCGAATAGTCAACAGTTCGACAAACCAACTGTCTTCTGCTGCGTGGGGAACGGCCGGTGACGTGCCGGCCAACGCCGATTTTGATGGCGACGGAAAGACGGATCTCGCGGTTTATCGTCCGGCCGAGGGCACGTGGTATATCGTGCGGAGCTTGGATGGCGGATCGATCACGGTCCGCTTCGGCATCGCCGCTGATCTCGTTGTGCCTGCCGATTACGATGGTGATGGCAAAGCAGATGTCGCAGTGTTCCGGCCGGAGAGCGGCGTCTGGTATGTATTGCGAAGTTCAGACGGCCAGGTCTCTGCGACTCAGTTCGGGCTTCCCGGCGACAAGCCGGTAATCGGCGATTTCGACGCTGATTCGAAAACTGATGTCGCCGTTTATCGGCCGTCAACAGGGACGTGGTTTTACCTTCTGAGCTCAAAAGGATCTGTAGAGATCGTTCGATTCGGCGTGAGCGAAGATCTTCCGGTCACCGGTGATTATGACGGCGATGGACGTAGCGATGTGGCGGTGTTCCGGCCATCGACCGGCGTTTGGTACGTGCTGCGCTCCAGGGCAGGTTTTACCGCTGTTCAATTCGGGCTCAATGGCGACATTCCGATGCAGGCCGATTTCGATGGAGACGGAAGATCGGAGATCACCGTCTTCCGACCTTCGAATAAAGTCTGGTATCACCTGCGAAGTTCGGACAGCGGATTCGTCTCGCGGTTTTTTGGTGAAGCAGCGGAACGCCCGGTGCCGGGGATCTTCGTCGATCGATAGCGGCATTAGCGGCGTATCTTGACCTAACTTATTCGAGACCGTATCATCGGAAGTTCTAAGCCGGAGTGGCGAAATTGGTATACGCACCAGACTCAAAATCTGGCGGGCTTAACGCTCATGTCGGTTCGAGTCCGACCTCCGGTACCAAGGCTATTCGTTTCAGTATTTAATCAACAACAATCCAGTTGGTAGTCGTCGGTCGGTGCTTCAAAAGCACGCTAGGTTATTCGGTGTCCAAGCCTCTTTTTTTGGATTCTCAGGTACCCATAGTTTTGGCTCATCTCCGCAGGTCGATTGTGCCATGATCGGAGTCGAGAACCTCAGAATAGACACAACTGCAGGGCAAGTAAGTATGAGAAATAGCTGGACCGTAGACTCAAACTTATTCTCGATTTTCATGGCGTCCTCCCTTGGTTTGCGTGCCTGACGACTTGCCTCGCGAATCGCCCCAAGGAAACTAGTCTTGCCCGTCTTTTTTACTTCATCAAAGTTCCGCCCTGAATCCAGTGGACTCGTGCCTGCCGCTTTTGAAAGCTTGGCTGAAGCTTGATATTGCGATAGCGGACTAAGCTTCTTGAAAGGGCTCAGTGAGGTGGTCTTCGAGCAGCCAGAGTGTAGGCGATTCGTCCTCCTCAAACGGCCGCTCCCGAGCGACGCTTGAAAAAACGCGGGCGGACGTGTCTGAAAAAATAAGCTCGTCCCTATCCGTTTGCTGGAAGCAACGGTTCTGAGAGTCCGACTTAAGGTTTTTATTTTGCGACGCCGGACGGGCGGTTGGCGATTTTATGAAAAATTTCCTTGCAATCCTTAACAGGATTGCGGCATCATAATCAGCACTGGGGGTGA
>JBDTMK010000084.1:0-10377 GCA_039934315.1 Pyrinomonadaceae bacterium
GTACGTTTGGTTACCCGAATTAAAGATCTTTTTCTCGTCTTTAAATACGGTCGCGGTGGTGAATACGCGTGACGCCGTGTCGTAGGCCGAGTTGATCGCGGTCGCATATACGAACGGCTTAAAGACCGAACCCGGTTGACGCATCGCGTCCGTCGCCCGATTAAATTGACTTTGCTGAAAATCGCGCCCGCCGACCATCGCGACGATCTCGCCGGTCTTGGGCCGGATCGCCACGAGCGCGCCGTTTAGATTTCCTTTGGGCTGTTTCGGAAAATATTTCTCGAGTTTGTCAAGACGGTTCGCCATCGTCTCGTATGCGGCCCGCTGCAAGTCCGGATCGATCGACGTGTACACGCGATAATGCTGCAGAGCTTCCGGATCGCTTACGACCTTTGGCAATTCTTCGATCGCGAACTGCGAAAAGTACGGCATACCCTGCAGATCTTTCCGCCCCGATACAGGCTTAAGAACGAGTTTCGTCGCACGTGAATCACTCGCCTGCTGCGCATTTATCTCGCCGGCTTCGAGCATCGAGTCGATAACCTGATTGCGGCGCTCTTCGACACGTTCTGGATTTTTGTATGGCCCGTAGCGATTAGGGCTGCGAATGATCCCGGCCATGAACGCGGCCTCACCCAACGTCAATTGCGAAACATCTTTTCCGAAATAAACACTCGCCGCTTCGCCGACGCCGTAGATGGACACTCCCGACTGCTGGCCGAGGTAGATCTGGTTCGCATAGAGCGTGAAGATCTCTTCCTTGCTCAAGCGCGTCTCGAGGATCACAGACATAAAAGCCTCTGTCGCTTTTCGCTGGAGCGTCGGATCGTTGTTAAGGAGAAGGTTCTTTACAAGTTGCTGCGTGATCGACGAACCGCCCTGGTTCGCTATTGGCGAATCCTCACCTTCATTCTCATATCGCCGCCAAAGAGCTCGGGCGATCCCACGAAAGTTCACACCGTAATGTTCAAAGAATGCGCGATCCTCCGTTACGGTTATTGCTTTTACCAAATGCGGCGGAATATCGGCGAACGTGACTGTACGTCGGAGGCCGTCGCCCTCGGCCGCAACCGTACTGCTCAGCATCTTCGGCTCGAGCTTTATCTTATCGACCTGGATTTTCTGCTCGAGGTCGGCCACACCGTTGACGGATTTTCCATCCTTTGCAAAGCTCACAGACACAGCGGGAAATATTTTCTTGCCATCCAGGACACCGGTTATTCCCGGTTCGATGACCAGCTTTCCTTCAATGACCGAGTAGCGGCTGCGTGACTGATCCGCCTTGTTGTTCTTTTCTATGTAGCCCGCCGACTTGAGATAGTCCATGAGCTCCAGCATCGATACGCGCTCGCCCGTCTTTAGAGTCTTAGGCGCCGAGTAGATTCCGGCAGATGGTGTGTAAATCTCGCCGCTCAACAGCCGCCGGTCGATGCGATCTGAATATTCGAACCAGAAGTAAGTGAAAGACAGAAACCCGGCAAGCACGAACACGAGAGTAAACGTGACGATCCACGGATTAATGAAGAACCGCGCGAAACGGCGAAAACGTGAGGGGGGCGGAGCCTGATAAGCAGCGACGCGACGCGTCTCCGAACTGCCTTTCGGCAAACGTTTCGACCGCATATGTTTCGGTTGGAAAGGATCCCGCATTTCCGAGTAGTCGTTCAGCGAGTTAGAGAGGTTTCGGATTTAGGCCGTTGCCTTGTAAAATTCTAACGAGTTTAGCTAAGTAATGTCTATCACATTTTGGATTTTAGATTTTGGATTTTGGATTGCGGCTCAACCGAACGCCCGACTCCGCACTCCGTAATATGAAATTTCTCGTAACAGGCGGCTCGGGATATCTCGGCACACATGTCCGCCGGTTCGTTCAGGCGGACGACTTTTCGAGGACGTCAGGCCTTGACGTCTTGAATACGTCCGACGCCGCCGTCGTCGCCGATTACGATGTCGTGATCCACCTTGCCGCGCACCTCGACAAATCGCCCGACGCGGCCGAACAGGTCTTTCTTACAAATGTCGAGGGAACGATCAACCTTCTCAAGAATATGAAACGCGACGCGGTTTTTATATTTGCCTCGACTAAGGACGTGTATGGGCGCTTCGCCGATAACTTCGGCGACGTCCCGGAAGGCTGCCGGACCGTTTACGCCGGACAGTCGGCGTTGGAATGGTCGAAGCTGATAGCTGAGAGATACGTCGAGTATTACGCCAACGTACGTGGATTTCGTTCGTGTATCTTCCGGATGTCAACAGTGTACGGACGAACGAGTGAGGGTACGACACCGAACTTTGTCGGCGGCTATGCGGACGCGATCAACTTCGGCGAACAGATAAGACTGCCCGGTGGTGGAAGACCAAGACGCGACATTCTGCACGTCGACGACTTTTCAGCGGCGTGCAAGGCGTTTGTTGATTCGGTTATCCGACACGGGCTGTACAACATCGGCGGCGGGCGAGCGAATGCGCTTACGCTTAGCGATCTGGTTTCGAAACTTGAAAATGTTTCCGCCCTTCAGGCGGTCGTCGATTCAGAGAATCCGCTGCCCGATCCGATTCCGATGAATTACGTCACCGATCTCTCTCTGATAACGCAGGAACTCGATTGGCAGCCCAAACTCTCGGTCGATGAAGGTTTAAGGACATTGTTCGCCGGCTCGTTGATATGAACATCCTCGTGCGCGGAACAAACTGGATCGGCGACGCAGTGATGACGATCCCGGCTGTAAGAAAACTTCGACTGTTGTTTCCCGACGCAAAGCTGACCTTGCAAACCCGCGAATGGGCCAAAGGAATACTGAATCAATCGGCGCTATTTGACGAGATCGTCACGCCGGTCGGCTTTTTGAAGCAGGTCAAGACTCTTCGAAAAGCTGAGGTCGATCTTGCGGTGATTTTTCCCAATTCATTTTCATCTGCACTTGCGGTGCGAATGGCAGGCGCAAAACGCAGCTTCGGTTATGCGACCGAGCATCGATCATTTCTGTTAACCGACCCGATCGGACTGCCGGAATGGAAGGATACGCGTCACGAAGTTTATTACTATCTAAAATTGATCGACGAGGTTGAGCGAAGTTACTTTGGCGTAGGAACGGAGACGGCCGATCTCGAGCCGCGGCTAACGATCTTAGATGCGAATCCGGCTCGGGATATTCTTCGCCAGCATGGGGTCACAGCAGATTTAAAGACCGTCGCTCTCGCCCCTGGTTCAACGAACTCAAGAGCAAAGCGCTGGATTCCTCATCGGTTCGCACAGCTTAATGACCGTCTGCAGTCGGAACTGAACTGTAATGTGATACTTCTCGGATCGAGAGAAGATAAAGAAATTTCGCGTACGGTCTCATCGTTGTCCCGTCGTCAGCCTGTCGATCTAACGGGTGAAACTAATATCGAGGCAGCGACCGCGATACTCGGAAATATCGACTTGCTAATTTCAAATGACATGGGCCTCGCGCATCTTGCACCGGCGGTTGGAACTGAAACGATCGTGATCTTCGGCCCGACAAATCAGCTCACGACGCGGCCATTCTCCGACAGTGCCGCGATCATCTCGGCCAATGTCGAGTGCTCGCCATGCATGCTTCGCGACTGCCCGATCGATCACCGATGTATGACCCGGATCTCTGTTGATGAAGTTTTCGAAAGGGCGAAGGCGATCTTGAATAATGAAAACTGAAGAACGAAAAAAGGCTGCGTTCCTGGATCGTGACGGTACGCTGATCGAAGAGGTCAACTTCCTCTCGAATGTCGACGACCTCCGGGTCTTCCCATTCACTTTCGAAGCGGTGAAACTCTTAAAGGACGCAGGGTTTCTTGTTATCGTAGTGACGAACCAGTCGGGTATCGGACGCGGAATCTATGACGAGACTGCGATGAACGCGATCCATGACGAGATCCAGTCTCAGCTCGACGGCATGATAGACGCTTTTTATTTCTGTCCTCATCTTCCCTGTGACGAGTGCTCTTGCAGAAAACCGAATCTTGGAATGCTCGACTCGGCAGTTCGGGATTTTTCCGTCGAGCTGTCCGCCTCGTGGATGATAGGTGACAAAAAGATCGACGTTGAGACCGGGCAAAATGCAGGAACGCGCACCGCGCTTGTAATGACGGGCTACGGCCGGTCGCACGCAGCTAAGTTAGCGTCTAAGCCTGATGTGCTCGCTGAAAATCTGCTCGATGCCGTACAGGAAGCTCTACGGTAAATGAGCTCCCCTTGTTGACGCCGTCGCTTCGAACACTCACCGATCCCCCGTGCATTTCTACTAACTGCCGAACGATCGCGAGCCCGAGGCCCAGGCCGCCGTTTCGTGTGGGGACCGAGGAGTCCTGCCGAAACCGTTCGAAGACGACCGGGAGAAATTCAGGCTTAATGCCGATACCGTTATCCGTGATCGATACGTTCAGCCGCGAATCTTCCAACCCGAGACGCACTTCAATATAGCCGCCTTCGGGCGTGAACTTCACAGCATTCGTCAAAAGATTCGAAAATACCTGCATAAGTCGATTGCGATCGCCGGGAATCGTCACTGCCTTCGCTTCACCTTCGACATCCTCGGAGATCCTGACCCCTTTTGCCTGGGCCAGCGGTGTCACACTTTGAATTGCGTCTTGAACGATCTCAGCCGGATCCACCGGTTCGAATTCGAGCACGAGCTTGCCAGAAATGATGCGGGCAACGTCGAGCAGATCTTCGATCAACCGATTTTGCGTTTCCGAGTTCTTAATGATCGTGCTGAGAGCTCTCTTGATTTGTTCCTCATCGAGATCTCCGGCCTTTAACATCCGGGCCCAGCCGAGGATCGAATTTAGAGGTGTCTTCAGCTCATGAGAGACAGTGGCCATGAATTCGTCGCGGAGTCGATTCGCGATCTCCGCTTCGCGCCGCGCGCTATGTTCTTTTCTTAGAAGCTCTTCCCGCTCATCCGCGACAAGTCTTAATGACTCGTTAACTTTCTCTAACTCCTTGGTACGCTCCTCGATTCTATCTTCCAACTCACGGTTCGCATCCGTCAGTGCCGCCTCTGCACCGCGCCGCTTACCGATCTCACGCGAGACGACGATATTCGCGAGGCCAAGTGCAACTGCGCCCGCAAGACACCCGATGATCAGGATCCATATTGTCTGATAGAAACTTTGATCGAGCGATTTCTCTTTTCGCTCAAGCGAGGTTAACTCGGCCGTCTTTAACCGGTCGATGGTGGCCCGAATGTTTGCGATTCGTGATCTTTCTGAAGAATCGCCGAGGCTCGAGATGGTCGCATCAAAGCCCTCGACCTTTCGTCGTTCTATCTTGCTTTCGGTCTGCGCCAAGAACCGAGTAGTGGAGTTCTCCAAAGCGGAAAGATCCTCGAGCTCGGTTGGAGTATCCATCATCATGGATCTCAGCTGCGCAATGTTCTGATTGATCTTTGGCTTGGCACTGTCGAATGGCGCGAGATAGGAATCACTGCCGGTGATAATAAATCCGCTCAGGGCGGACTCCACATCGAGCGTGAGGCTCATCACTTCGTCGAGCCTCGAGACAGTATTCTGAGTTCGTTTTTCGAGTTCAACCGCATCCTGCAGGGACCCTGTGTACTCGTAAAAGACAACGCCGAGCACCGTTAAGATGATGACAACGACGAACAAGATCAAAGGAAGTTTTCTTTCGATCGTCAGGGGCATGACTCGATCTAGGATTTCGGATCGGAGATTTTGGATTTGGGATTTGGGATTTGGGATTTGGGATTTCCCGCTAGTTCACGAACTCCAGCAAGATGTTAAGTAGTAAGTTACGGCCGAGCGAAATCCGAAATCCCCAATCCGCAATCCCAATTTCAATTGGTTCGGCCAAAATCATCGTCCAATCGTTCGATGTCATCTTCACCAAAATAATCGCCTGTTTGTGTTTCTATGATGACGAGTTTTTCTTCTCCGGGAGAGTTTTCGACCCGGTGTGCCGCACCGGACGGGATGTCGAGTGCTTCGCCCGTGCGTACTAGGATTTCAGCGTCGTTTAGTGTTACTTTAGCAGTGCCGCGGACCACGAACCAGTGTTCGGAACGGTGTGAGTGGCGTTGATAGCTGAGACGCTTTCCGGGCAAGACTTCGAGCCGCTTAACCTTAAAATTTTCGCCTTCATCCAGTATCGTAAAGCTGCCCCACGGGCGCTCTTCGAAGACGAATGATTCTGCAGGTTCCTTTTTCATTTTCTACCGCAAGCGTCCAGCATGTTCAGTTTAGACGAAAATACAGGTTCTGCCAATAACCTTCCGCTTCAAAAACTGCAAACGCTCATCGTCGGGCGGTTGATCGTAATTTTCCTTCTTCTTGTCACGAGTTGGATATGGTACAGCGGCTCGGTCCAACTCACACTGGACGATTTTCCCGCGGGGCTTTTCCTTGTCTTTGTCGTCTCGGTCGGGCTGACAGCGGTCTACTTCTTACTGTCCCGGATCTTTTCCCGGTCACTCGAGATACAAGTTCGTGCTCAGTTTCTCATCGATGCCCTGCTGATAACCTGGCTGGTGTGGAAAACCGGGGACCTCACATCACCCTACATCACGCTTTATATTGTGCTGATAGGCGTGTCGAGCGCATTCCTTCGTCCGCAGGGCACCTTTCTGATGGCGCTCATATGCATCTCACTCTTCCTCATGCTGGCCATACTGACGGGGCTTTCCGTTCTGCAGCCCTCCGGAGTTGCTCAGTCCACGCCTAGAATTATCCAGATCGTCAGCTTTCACACGATCGCTTTTCTCGTCGTCGGATTGCTCGCATCGAAACTTTCCGAGCGGCTCAGTTCGGGCGAGCAGCTCCGAGAAGCGACCAAAACGCTGGCTAATTTGCAGGCGCTGCATGAACGCATTATCGAATCTATTCGTTCGGGATTGATAACCACAGACCTCGACGGGAACATTTACACCTTTAACGCCGCTGCTGCCGAGATCACCGGGTTCCGCCCTGACGCGATGCAGGGACGCTCTATTTTCTCGCTTTTTGGAAACATCAAACAACCGATAGAGCTCTCGCTTGCCAGCCGTGACGGAGATCAACTACCTCGCTTCGAAACAAACCTTGTGACACCAGAGGGTTTTGCCGTCCGCATCGGTTACAATATTTCGCCGTTGTTTTCCGAGAATGGCGAACGCTCCGGGTTGATTGTAACGTTCCAGGATCTTACCGATATCCGCTCGATGGAAGAAAGCATCAAGCGGAAGGATCGACTTGCCGCCGTGGGCCGGGTCGGCGCCGGTCTCGCTCACGAGATCAGGAATCCGCTCGGGGCGATGCGTGGTGCGATCCAGGTCCTCGAATCGAATACACCTCCTGAGTCCATGCAGGCGGACCTGATGAAGATAATCTTGCGCGAGTCCGATCGATTGAACAGCATCATCACTAACTTTCTTAGCTACGCTAAACCCAAGGTCGGAAGCTTCAGCGAGATCGACGCATGCGAGGCGATTCGTGAAACTGTCAAGCTCTTGCGCCATAGCCCCGAAGTAACGGAACGGCACCGGATAAAAGAAACGCTGCCGCAGAATCCGGTCTTCGTTTCTGCCGACTCGACTCAGCTCAAACAAGTGTTTTGGAACCTCGCCCGAAATTCGATCAATGCAATGCCGGAGGGCGGTGAAATATCGATCGGGCTCGAGAGTGTGCCTGACAACCGGGTGCAGATCATGTTCGAAGACAGTGGCGTTGGCATGTCGCCCGAACAAGTCGAGCGCCTTTTCGAACCATTCTCAAACTCCACCTCAGGAGGCACGGGCCTTGGACTTTCGATCGTTTACCAGATCATCCGGGATCACGACGGAGTGATCAACGTGCGGAGTTTCGAGGGTGAAGGCACGCTCATTACAATTGTCCTGCCCCGCGCAAGTGAGACAATTTCTGCCGAACCGGAAGAGGCGATTCACGAAACTAGCGAGCCGACTCCCTTGAAGGGATACTTGCAGGTGAAACGCGAATCGGAAGTTTCTTCTTGAACCGCAACCATCTTTTCTGTGAAAATGGTTCCTGTGAATCGGCCTTTCCGGTTAACGCGCATACCCTTCAGGTCACTGAACAAGCACATTACGAATGTCTAACATACTGATTGTTGATGACGAGCAGAGCTACAGGCAGCTGTTAAGCCTGGTCTTTGAAGGCGACGGGCACTCGATCCGGACGGCCTCCAACGGACGTGAAGCACTAACGCTTCTACATGCAGAACCGGCGGACATCGTCATATCCGATGTGCGCATGCCCGACATGGACGGCATCGAAATGCTAAGTGCGGTTCGCGAAACTCAGCCGGACCTCGGCGTGGTCCTGATGACCGCGTTCGCTTCGGTCGAAACAGCTCGTGAGGCGTTCAAGCTTGGAGCGGATGATTTCATTCAAAAACCATTCGATGTAGAAGAGCTGAAGCTGATCGTCAAAAAAACACTCGAGAAGCAGGCGTTGATCGACGAGAACCGGGCGTTTCGCCGTGCTCAGCGAGAGCGCGGAAGCATCAAGAACATTGTCGGCAATTCGGCAAAGATGCACGCGATCTTTCAGATGATAGAAACCGTCGCCGAGGTCCAGTCGACCGTGCTGATCATGGGAGAAAGCGGCACCGGAAAGGAATTGGTCGCGCGGGCGATACACGATCTGAGCGCACGTGCCGAAAAACCATTCATATCGATAAACTGCGGAGCGTTTACCGAAACGCTTCTGGAATCGGAATTGTTTGGCTATGTAAAAGGATCCTTCACCGGGGCAAATACAAATCGTAAAGGGTTGTTCGAAGCAGCTAATCGGGGGACCATCTTTCTTGATGAGATAGGAGAGATGTCACCGGCGATGCAAGTCAAACTTCTTCGTGTGCTGCAAGAGAAAAAAGTACGGCCCGTCGGTGCCCACGAAGAGCTTTCGATTGACGCTCGTGTGATCGCCGCAACAAACCGGGACCTGAAACAGATGTCCAACGACGGCACTTTTCGAGAGGACCTCTTTTATCGAATTTCCGTCATTCCGATCGAGCTCCCGCCGCTCCGGGATCGGCCGGAAGATATCCCCGAGCTCGCCAGCCATTTTGCAAGGAAATTCTGTGAGCAAACGGGTCGGAGCCTCACGATCGCGCCAAAGGCGATGCAGCTGCTCGAAAATTACATGTGGGGCGGAAACGTACGTGAGCTGGAGCACACCATAGAACGCGCTGTCGCTCTCGAGCGCGGTGACGAGATCCAACCCGAGCGCCTGCCCGACCACATAACGAATTACAACCCCGAGCGGATCAATGCCGAGTTCGACTTGCCCGATGACGGCCTCAACCTCACCGCACACCTGGAAAACCTAGAGAAGACGTATGTCGTCGAGGCACTGCGAAAGACAGCCGGAAATCAGACTAGGGCCGCGGATCTTTTGCAGATGCAGGTTCGATCGCTCCGGCATCTACTCGATAAGCACAACATCAGAAATCTGTCCGCTCAAATGCGAAACGGCGAATAGCGATCAGGAATAATTAAAAACTGAAACCGGCTCCGTATTGGGGATTTACTTGGCTATTCAAACAGCCTAAGCCCAAGGATGGTCCGGTTTTTTTATGAAGACTCAACGAGGTTTCTCGCTGATCGAGCTTTTGATCGTTATCGCTATCATCGGCATTATCGCCGCGATCGCAATTCCAAATCTACTCAGCGCACGGCGAGCAGCGAACGAAGGTTCGACGGTTTCGGCTTTGCGAACTCTGTACAGCGCAAACATGAGCTATGCTGCAACCGTGGGGTATGGGAACTACGCCGGTACAGCAGGAACGGCGGATGTGTCGTCTCTCAATGATCTGGGCGCAGCAAACTTGATCGACCAGGTCCTGCGCGGGGGAGAAAAGGCCGGTCACTCCTTCATCGGCAATCGCACTGCGGCATCGCCGATCGTACCCGCGACTTTCTATTTTGCTGTCAACCCGTCAACCCCGTCCGGAATTCTGATGACCGGAACAAGGCGCTTTGGGGTCGCGACTGATGGCGTCATTCGCAGCGACGCGAGCTTGGCGAATCTGGCGACGCCATTTGATGCTGCCACACTCGCGACGGCCCAGCCCATCAATGATTGATCCCTGTAAACGACGGTGCTCTGACAAAAAGTGTCATTGACCCGTTACCAAAAACTGTAATTTGAGGGCCTTCAGACGACGGTTTGGAGGCCGATAAAATAATTCGCAATTTTGTAACTAGGGAAATAATACGAGATACGTCAACCCGGCGGCACGGTGTGCCTCGTGGCACGAACCTTGTAATAAGCCGAGTGCCTGGGAAAGGTAGATAAAGACTTATTAACTCTAGGAGATTGTGAATTAGAAATGAAAAATCAAAAAGGTTTCTCTTTGATCGAACTTTTGATCGTTGTTGTGATTATCGGCATTATCGCCGC
>JBDTMK010000085.1:0-10331 GCA_039934315.1 Pyrinomonadaceae bacterium
GTAAGATAACAAGAAACCTTACCAAGTTTACCGGAGCGTTAACAACGAATGCGCGAAAAAATAAAATCAAGCGGGGTCCTCGCAATACTTCTTACATCTATTTTCTTTATGTACCAGGAAACGCCGGCCAAATCGAAACGTGTCGGGAAGACGAAGGCACCATCCGCCGAACAGCAAGCGTCCGCGCCTAACATCAGCTACACGGTCTCGATGTCGAAACCGTGGACTCACCTGTTGGAAGTCGAAATGCGTGTGAAGTGGAATCGGATGCCTGGCAGCGCCCAGTTGAAAATGCCGGTCTGGACACCGGGAAGTTATCTGGTCCGCGAGTACGCGCGGCACGTTCAGGACTTTGCGGTGAAAGATGCGAGCGGCCGTGCGCTGACGTGGGAAAAGATCAACAAGAACACCTGGCAGATAGATGCGAAAGGTGCGAAAGAGATCGTCGCCACGTATCGGGTTTATTCGAATGAGCTGACGGTGAGGACGAACGAGCTCAACGATGAGCACGGCTTCTGGAACAATGCCGCGCTTCTGATGTTTCCTGCCGGGCAGCTCGCCGCACCATCTACGGTGACGATCGCTCCCTATTCGAAATGGAAGATCGCGACCGGCCTTCCCCGGGTTTCCGGCAAGGCGAATACCTTTCGCGCACCCAACTTCGATGTGCTTTACGATTCACCTTTCGAAGTAAGTGATTTCAAGGAAATATCTTTTGAGGTTCACGGTAAAAGGCATCGCGTCGTGATGAGCGGCGAGGGGAATTACGACCTGAAGAAGATCGCCGAAGACGTCGCGAAAATAACAGACGAAGGCTACAAGATCTTCGGCGAATTTCCGTACGACGATTACACGTTCATCGTGAATCTGCGCGGCGGCGGTGGGCTCGAGCATCTCAACTCGACAGCTCTTCAATGGAGCCGGTTCGGTTTCAAACCCGAGAGCCGATACAAACAATTTCTAAGCCTGGTCGCTCATGAATATTTCCATCTCTGGAACGTGAAGCGCATTCGGCCCGATGCGCTCGGACCGTTCGATTACGAGAACGAAAATTATACAAAGCTGCTATGGGTCGCCGAGGGCGGGACCGCGTATTACGAAAGCTTACTGCTGCGCCGCGCCGGTTTGATCACGGACAAAGAACTGCTCGATGCCCGAGCGAACACCATCGAGCAATTGCAGAATCGCCCTGGCCGTTTCGAGACGAGTCTCGAGGAAGCGAGCTCTGACGCATGGATCAAATACTATCGGCAGGATGAGAACGCGATAAACAATCAGATCTCCTATTACGACAAGGGTGAGGTCGTGAACATGATGCTGGACGTCACGATCAGAACGGCGTCCGGCGGAGCCAAATCGCTGGATGATGTGATGCGTTATCTCTACAACGAATTTTATAAAAAGAACCGCAACTACACGCCGGCAGATTTTCAGAAAGCGTCCGAGCTTGCGGCCGACCGAAGCCTCGACGATTTCTTTTCCAAGTATGTTCGGGGTGAAGCGGAGATCGATTACAGCGGGATCGTCAACGGCATCGGGCTGCAGCTCGCGTCTTCTGAGCCTGACAAATCGAAAGCCTATCTCGGTGCTGATCTCGTAGAAGAGAACGGACGTCTGACGATCAGAACTCTACCAGCGAATACGCCGGCATACGAACAAGGCCTCAACACAGGTGATCAGATCGTCGCGATCGAAGGTTACCGCGCGAGCAACGCGTTTCTGCAAAGCTACCTTGCGGAGCGAAAACCAAACGATACAGTGAAGCTGACGGTCTTTCGATTTGATAAGCTGCGCGATGTTACTTTCAAGCTCGGAGCAAACATGCGGGCCGATTATTCATTCAAGCCGGTCGAAAACCCGAGCGATCAGCAGAAGAAACTTTACGGCGATTACATGAACGCGGAGCTGGTTAAACCGTAAGCTTTGACCCTTGCGGAAGATTTAACCGCGGTGGCGCGGATCAAAGCCGATTTAATTTTCGAAGCTGATTTTATCCGTTCACTGATCGAGCTCGGTACGAGCGACATGTTGGTAGAAAACGTATCGCGCTCGATAGGAGTGACATGAATTTGGTAGGTGCCGCTCCTCCGGACCTTCAAAATTTTATTGCGATCGCAGCTACCAACATTAGGCTCCTAACGGAGCCGACATAGGATCTTCAAACATCCGGTTTGAACGCCGGCAAGATTAGGAAGGTATGAGGAAGTGAATTGCGGTTTGAGCTCCGGTAGGAGCGGCATGTTGGTAGAACCCGCAAGCATTTGCTTGAGCTCCTTTGGGAGCGATATGTTTCAGATGCGTCGCTCCTAAAGGACCTTTGAGATTATTTCGGGTCCTGTTCTACTGACATTTAGCTCCTAGCGGAGCCGGGTCGCTGGGCAGCCTTGCTTGCGTCAAGATTACAGGGCAGATTGCTTATATGAGGTCTTTCCTTTTCATCCTTTTAATTGCGGAGCTTGCTCTCGCCAGCGCCTGCTCGCGCGCGGGAGTCGATCTGCCCGGATCTTCACCGACCTCTCTCGGCCAGGTTCCCGCCGTTCGCCTCAACTATCGTTACGAGGCCGATGTTCCGCCCCCGGATGCGCCCAAGGACGCAACTAAAGACGACAGGAATGCAGCGGTGCAATCCGATTTCGATGCGAACCGCCCGCAGGAAATGCTCGATAAGACTATCGTCTCGCCCGACGCAAAGCGCGTTCTCGCCGTCTATCACAAGGCGGGTGACATGCCGTCGGAATTCCGGCTCGATATGTATACCGGCGATGGCCGCATCCTAAAGAAAGTCACTGCCGATCTGATGGCGGTTCATTTTCCTGACACCATTCGGTGGTCGCCCGATTCATCGACGCTCGCCTTCGTTGCGATGATTCGTGGCGCCGCGGTCGACGACACATCGACCGCGCCGGCAGCCGATCCTGAAACGTCGATGGCTCCTTCGGCGCAGAACACGCCGGCACCGCCGATCACGCCCGAGGCGGATGCAAATGTGGATGCGAATTCCAATACCAACGCGAATGTGACAACGGCCGCGCCGACGCCCGCAGCGCCAACTGGAATCCTTACGTTTCGAACCGAGCAAATATACATTTGTAACTTGGACGGCGATGGTGCAAAAGCCATCACGCAAAATGAGGGGCTGATCTATTTCTATTACGTTTGGGCGCCGGACAGCAGCGCTCTCGCGGCCCTCGCGGCCAAATCGATCGAATGGCGATACCTGAACGACCGCGCCGATCAAAACGGAGAGATGTTCGTTCCCGTCGGCCGCCCGCGGGTTATCGAGAAGAACGGCCGCGAGCGACGCCTCGACGATGCAATGACTGCAGTTCAGCCGGTGTGGTCGCCGGACTCGTCAAAGGTCGCGTGCGCTTTCGACAATCAAGTCAGAATTTACGATGCGGCCGGAAACGCTCCGACGCAGGCCGCGGTGCCGCTTCGAAATAGTTTGTTGATATCGGCTCAAGCGTACGATCGCGATCAGGCAGCTAAGCTGGACGCGAATTCCACACCAGATTCAAATTCGGCAACGCCGTCAAATTCAAAAACCGCTGCCGCCCCGACAACCTTGCCGGATGAAAAGACGCTGGTCTCATTCAATCCGATCGTCGCTCTGAATTGGACGGCAGACGATCTTCTTTATTTCGAGACCGCTTACATCAAACGAATGAAAAACGAGGGCGACAGCGTGACTAGTTTTCCGCGCTGGCATCGACTGGTACTAACGGCGCAGGCGACTAAATAGTGAATGGCAAATCGTGGATAGTAAATCGTAAATCGTGAGCAGTAACGTGCTACTAGCAGTTTGGTAACATAGGTGACGATCTATCAGCATTTATTCACGATTCACGATTCACGATTCACGATCTACGATTTACCATTCACGATTAACTAACTATGAAATACGAATCCATCGAACAGATCTACGACGGCAATAATAAGATCCGGGCACGGCTGAAAGAACTGGTTTCGCCGCTGACCGACGAGCAAACTTCCACACGGCCCGATGGCGAGAAGTGGACGGTCGCACAGATCGTCGAGCACATTGCGATGGTCGATGGAAGCGCCATGAGGATATGTGCAAAGCTTTTGAAGAAAGCTCAGGAGTCGGGAAAAACTTCCGACGGTAAGGTCGTGATCTCGGATAATTTTTTGCAGAAGGGATCGGAGATCTCGACTATGAAGGTTGAAGCTCCCGAGGTCGTTCATCCAAACGCCGGCCAATCTATTCCTGACTCTTTGGCAACCCTCGACGAGACGTCAGGACAGCTAGAGCATATGCGCGAGCTGTTTGAATCTGTCGATGGGACCGAGCTCAAATTTCCGCATCCGTTTTTTGGTGAGATATCGGCACAGGAATGGCTGGCGTTAAAAGGCGGGCATGAGATGCGGCACATCAGGCAGATCAAGAACGTGCTGGCGAAAATAAATTAAAAAGGTCCCGGCCGCGAAGGAGGGCTAAGCGACCGGGACCCCACTCCAAGCAAAGCTCTTCTAAACCTACCCTTGTTCGAAGATACTGCTCGGACAAATAAAAACGAAAAGCTAGATGTGAGGGCGAGAGACAAATGTTCCTCGCCCTCTCCAATTATCTGGCGATCGTCGGCACGTCACCATTCAAGCCGAACTGCATTGCCTGAAAGCCTCCGTCCACGCTTCGCAAGATGTACCACCTGCCATCCGACGGCCGGAACACGGCGATGTCCGTCTTGCTATCGCCATCGTAGCTACCGGCGACCGGGACATCCCCATCGAGGCCGAACCGCGTCGCGTGGAAGCTGCCATCCGAACTGTATAGCGAGTACCAGACTCCGATCGATGGACGATATACGGTCAGGTCCGACTTGCCGTCGCCGTCGAAGTCGCCGCGGACCGGAACGTCGCCGCTAAGGCCGAAATGGACCGCAGTGAATTGTCCGTCTGAGCTTCTCAACCAGTACCAGTTGCCGTCGCTCGGGCGGAAGACCGCGATGTCGTCGCGTCCGTCACCATCCACATCAAGTGCGATCGGTTTGTCTTCGGAAAGTCCGAACCGCGTGATCGTGAAGCTCGGGTTCGAGCTGTTCTTGATGTACCAGACGCCGGTCGATGGACGAAAGACAGCGATATCGTTGATACCATCACCGTCGAAGTCGCCGCGGGCCGGAAGGTCAGTTGCGAATCCGAACTGCTCCGAAGAGACACCGCCATCCGAGCTGCGCTTGACGTCCCACACCGCTAAGCCGGCGACGTTGCGGAACACTGCCGTGTCGGTACGTCCGTCACCGTCGTAATCGGCCGAGACGACCTTATCCGACGCGCTTCCAAATTGGCTTGATGTAAAGCCCGAACCGTTCAGTGAATACCAGACTCCGTCGGACGGGCGGAAAACCGAAAGGTCATTGCTGCCATCGCCGTCGAAGTCGGCAAGGTTCGAACGCTGCTTGAACTGCCCGCGAATCTCGCCGCCGGGATTGTTCACGCTTGTGATCACGGCTGACCAGAGTCCTGCACGAAGCTGGCTGACCTGGCCCGCGTTGACGTCGATCGTCCTCGATGCGAAGTTGCCGTTGATACCACCTACAACGCCGAGATCGTGAACCAGCACGCCGTCGCCGACAAGTGCGTCGATCCTCGCTCCCGTCTGGTTGCTGCTGAGGTTATGGAATTCACCAAAGATCGTCGCCTGCGTTTCAGTCGCGTTGAGCGTGACCTTTACTTCACCAGTTGCGGCAGTGCCGGTTCCGGTAAGATGAGACTCGAACGATCGGCCGAGCGAAGGGCTCGGGCTCGGGCTGGGCGAACCACCAGGTGACGGACTAGCCGTTGGGCTTGGCCCGGTGAAGCCCATGAATGTTCCGCTAAGAATGTTCGTACCGCCGTTTTTGAGCACGATGGTTGAACCCACAATTACCGGAGGAACAGTTTGTCCGTTATCGGTGCGGAGGCGAAGGCTTCCTGCACCGCCCGAGATAAACAGCGAACCCACATTTACGCCATCGACGATAACCGCGAGCTGCGTGCCCGGAAGATTTACCTGGTTCACCCGAACTTCGAGCTCCAGCCGGCTGCTGTGAATCTCAAACTGCGCAAAGCCGTTCGGCAGAATTCCGTTGATGGTCGCACCCGACAATCCCGCAAATAGATCTCCGCCATTCGGCGAACCGGTCGGTGAAGGACTGGGGTTTGGTGTTCCATTTGGGGAACCGGTCGGTGAAGGACTCGGCGAACCATTCGGCGATCCGGTTGGTGACGGGCTCGGGTTCGCGCAAGGCGAGGCGTTCGGTGACGGACTCGGGCTGGCATTCGGTGATGCGCTCGGCGAAGGCGAAGCGCTGCCGAACGTACCGGCGATAACGACAGTGTTGCCGTTCAATACCTGGACCGGCATGCCTCCGGTAATCACCGGGACATCCTCGCCGGCATCGGTCTGACGTCTAAAAGAAAACGTGCTGCACGGGCTCACACTAGCCTGGCCGATGACAGCGTTGTTGATCGATAAGGTAAGGATCGTTCCCGACGGCAGATTTATCGATGAGCCGTCAACGTCCAGACGGCGACGGTTCTGATCGTCCACTTTGTATTCCGCGAAACCGGTCGGTGTCACACCGCTGATCGGCGCTCCGGTCAGCGTCGCGCCTAGCCGGATGACGTCGCTCAAAAGCATTTCTTCGGCGCTTGCGGTGCGGTTGCCTATAGCGAATGGGATGATCACCCATAACGCCATCAGCACGAGCAGAGCGCCGAATCTTAAGAAATTACGATTACCATTTTTCTGTTTCATTTTCGTTACCCTCTAAATTCCTTCTTGATTTGTTAACCGAGCTTGAGAAAGAGAGTTTCCCGGAATCCGGTTACGCATTGGTACAGTGCGAGGGGAAGTGATGGAAAGACAGCAGGATGAAAATAAAAAGAAAGAGGATCAAGAGCGTGGGCAAGTCCGCCGTCCGGACTTCCGAATGTCTAGCGCATACCGAAAAACCGGCTTGGGCGGCCGGTTCATCATATTAATATTCGCAGGTCCGGAAGGCAGGCTTGCCCCGCTTCCTATTCGTTACAAACGGACCGATCAACGGGATAGCAAGCCTGATTGTTAGTTACGGCGCAGAAAGCATCTACTCGCGATGTTTCCATTACGATGCCCCGCGACGTGAGGTTACAATCCCAGCCATACCCCGTCTCCTCAACCTCGTCGACAACAAGGCGCGCTTCGCGTGTCGGCAGATTGATCGGCCGCACCGACAATACGAGGGCTGTGATGCCGGAGACGATCGGAGCCGACATCGATGTGCCGGACCAGACGCCGTATCTCCCGCCCGGAATAGCGCTGACTATATCCTCGCCCGGCGCCACAGTGCGCACCCAGCGATCCCGCGTGGGCCTCACTGCGTTTGCCATTGTGGAAAATGAAGCGAGCGTGTCCAGACGCGAACTCGATCCGACGCTTAGAATGTTATCGTCAGTGTCGCTCCGCTCGGCCGCCGGATATACCTTTCCGGCACCATTGCCGATCTGGCCGCCGTTACCCGCGCCGGCGACAAGGATCAGGATCTCATCACTCAGAACAGGGAAAACTTGTTCTCCGGGCAAAAGTACGCCGTCGCATGCACTGGTCAGGTCCTGAAGAAAAGTGTTGCTCTGGGGCGTGAGGTCCGGCGGATATCCAAAACTCATATTCACTACATCTGCATTGTGAGCTGCCGCCCAGATCAAGGCGTCCTTGATCTTCCAGAGATCGCTCTCGCCGTTCTCATCCAAAACTCGGATGGGCATTATCTTCGCTTCCGGTGCCATCAACGCGACGATCCCGGCGACATGCGTTCCATGCCCGTACGTCGGATTCACACGGAGTACCCCGACCTCACTCGGATCGCTGTCGTTATCGACAAAGTCGTATCCCGGGACAAGCTTGCCGGCAAAAGCCGGATGAGTCAGATCGATACCGGTATCGAGAACCGCGATTATCACGGGCTTTGGAGTGCCAGACGGCTGCGGCGTCGCTCCCTTCGTAATCGCGTGGGCCTGATCGAGCCTGATCGTGCCGGGAAACCATTGCTTTGCGTATCCCTTCGCACTCCCGCCGATAGCCCACGATCGGCCGATCGCCCAAGATCGGCCAAGCGTCCACGGCAGTCCTTCTTTCTCAACAACTTTTAATTTGCGATTGGATTCTCTTTGAAAGATGCGGGTGTCACTTTGCATCGCCTGAGCGATCTGACAAGGATTCTGTGTGTTGTCATCGCGGATCCGCATCCTGTAAGTCGGCGGCGTGCCGACCTGATCGATCGGCGTCAACTCGAGTCCGTACTGAGTCGCAACTGCAGGCAGGTCGGCTTGGTTGACAAGGTCGAGCAGGATCTGTTTAGGAACCGCTTCGCACGTCGTTTGGGAATTAGCCGTGCCGGCAAAGACTAGAAAACAGCTTGCCAAGATCAGCAAAACAGACTTTTGATTCCTTAGAAAACTAAACATGGTTAATTGCACTAAATGGCCCTCCGCCTCAACACAGTGCGGAAACCCACAGCGAAAAGACATCAACGGGTGAATTTTATCCGATCACGAAAAACGAGGACCAGTAATACGGATGCTCGCCGCGATCGATAAAACCTTGCTGAGCAATCCTTAATGATGCTGAAACGTCCGTTCCGCGTTGCAGATTTGAGTAAAACTCGGCCATAAGCTTCGCTGTTGCGTGGTCGTTCACCGTCCATAAACTCAGCAAAAGAGAATTGGCACCCGCCGAGAGAAACCCGCGGGCGAGCCCGAGGATCTCGGCCCCGGCTGCTACTTTGGCCAAGCCGGTTTCGCATGCGCTAAGCGTCACAAGGCGCGCATTCAGCTTGTTCGCATATACGTCCCGGACCGTTACCCAGCCGTCAGATAAGTGGAGGCTCGAAAACATCGGGTTGTCGTGGCGAAACTGCCCGTGGCACGCAAGATGGATAAGATCGAAATCACCGGCATTTTTTTGGAAGGAGGCGAACGTCGCGTGCTTGCCGCTGATCTTTGTCGCGTTCGGCAATATTTTTTCCAGCTGCGTGACCTCATCGTTGACGAGCGGGATCCGCTCATCGGCAAACGCCATCAGCAATGCATTCTTAACGGGCCGGGGCTTTTTCGAATTCAATTTCGCCCAAACTGCAGCACTCGGCGCGTAGCTGACCTTCTTATTTTCCACCACGTATTTTCCGCCATCGAACAATGCGTGGAAAGGAACGTAATTCAGCGCGCCCGCCGGGACGATTATCAGGTCACGCCCCTCGAGGCCGCCAAAGATCGGACGTAAAAGTTTGTTGAACAATTTTTCCAGGTAGGAATTCGCCCGCGCTTTTAGCTGCTCCTGGAATGCGGCAATCGCTGGGCCGCCGAACCTCAGCGCACCGAACTGAAAATGAAGGCCTTCGAGCAGTGACAAAATCTCCGTCTCAGACGCGATGTCGTTTACGTAATCGATGCGATTGTTCGTGACGACGAATATCGAGTAGCGTCCGTTCTGCTCGACAAACTCGATCAAAGCTTTTTCTTTTCCAAGGCGGTTCTGCAATGAAGCAAGATCAAATCCGCCCGCTTCCTGTGACCATGTCCCGGCTCGAGCCGTACTTTGCGCACGAAGTGAATGTGCAGAAAGCTTCCTCTCGCGATCGCGGATCTTAGCTTGCAGTCCCTTGATAGCTTCATTCTCAACTCGGGCGAGACGACTGTAAAACCAGTTCAATTCTTCTCGCAGTTTTGTCGATTCATCGTTTTTACGCCCAGCTTTTTCTGAGCCGACGGCGTCGAGCAGCGTGCGCGATCGTGCGCGTTCGACCGAGACGAACGCTTTTTCGAAGTCGCCCTGCGTCAGATACAGCTGCGTTAAATTCTCATACGGCTCAAGCGATTTTGCGAGAAACGCCATGCGGAATTCCTCTCCCGTTAAAGGAGCGCGCGCCGACTCGGCTGAGTCGATGGCAGACTCGAAAAGAGTTTCAGCTTTTGTGAATTTACCGGTCTGACGAGCGATCACGCCGAGTGAATTCAGAGCCGATTGCGCGATTGCCGGCTGCTCGAATTTGCGAGATTCTTTGAGCGCTTTGCTGAGCAACTTTTCCGCTTCGACGTACTGCTCCATCTTCGACAGGATCTCGCCGTGCAGCCACTGTGCCGACAGCCTCAACCGCGCATTGTCCGTTTGATCAAGAGCAGCTACCGAATTTTTCACGATATCAAGGGCTTCTGAATATCTACCGAGTGACAAAGAGAGAGATGAGAGCCGCAGCCGTACGGCGGCTGAAGCCGTCTGGTTTCGCTCGCGCTCGAAAAGGAGGGCGGCGCGTTTTAACTCGGTCCGGGCCGTTCCGAAGTTTCCTGCGGCG
>JBDTMK010000086.1:0-10306 GCA_039934315.1 Pyrinomonadaceae bacterium
CGACGCGATGATGCGCGCCCAAACCGAGGCGCAGAACGTGACAGGTGCGACGATCAGTGATAGTCAGGGCGTCGGGATAATCATCGATGAGGACCGGTCTTACGTTGCGGACTTCGATCTCGATCACGTGTCCGACTTCAGCGTATTCCGACCGTCGGAAGGCCGCTGGTACGTGCTGAGATCGGCGACGGCGTCGCTCGACATCATAACTTTCGGCAGCAACGGAGACATCGCCGTTCCTGGCGATTACGATGCTGACGGTATCACCGATTACGCTCTATGGCGTCCGTCGACCGGTCAATGGTTTAGGACCATGAGCACAAACGGAAGTCAGGTCGTAACCAATTGGGGTATTGGTGGAGACAAGCCGGTTCAGGGCGATTATGACGGCGATGGCAAGACCGATCTGGCTACCTTCCGCCCATCGACCGGGACTTGGTGGATACTGCGAAGTTCCAACGGTCTGGGCTCCGCGACGCCCTTCGGTATCAGTACTGATCGTCCGGTGCAGGGTGATTACGATGGCGATGCGAAGACCGATATCGCAGTCTATCGTGACGGTACCTGGTACATCGCCCGCAGTTCCGATGGTGCCGTTCAGATTGCGAACTTCGGAATCTCGTCCGACAAGCCCGTTTCCGGAGACTTCGACGGTGACGGCAAATTCGACCTGGCAATCTACCGGGATGGCGTCTGGTGGTCACTCAACTCTCTGACAGGAACGGCGGTCGCGGTTCCCTGGGGAAATGCCACGGACATTCCGGTACCGGCAGATTATGATGGCGATGGAACAACCGATCGAGCTGTCTTCAGGCCGTCGACCGGTGACTGGCTTGTGCTGCGAAGTTCGAACAGCACATCGTTCGGAATCCACTGGGGCGTGGCCGGGGATGTCCCGGTTCCGTCGGCTTATTTATCGCAATAACATAGCGGTATTGCTTGACCAGAGGCTGCCTCAAAAGGGCAGCCTCTTTTATTGCGGTTGACAGCTACCACCAGCAGAGGTTCGAATGCCATCTCTCTTTGACGGAACTTTCGAAATTAACAGAACTGTCTGGCACAAAAAAAGACCTCGTCATAAGACGAAGTCTTTTTTATTTAAGAGAAATGCGGAAGCCTATCTATACACGTGCTCGCCGCGATAGTTGGTCTTCCACTCGTTCTCGAAGTAGTTCGCGTCGTCGTCCGTACGCGGATTAACGCCGAGGACGGTGCCGCCTTCACGAATACCCGATTCGTATTCCTTCGCACGATCTTCAGGAATTCCCCAGCCGATCAGCGCACCGACGAGTCCGCCGGTAAGTCCACCAGCACCGGCTCCTGCGAGACCGGCCGCTATCGGACCCCAAACGACGAGGCCAAGACCTGGAAGCAGCACGTTGGTTCCGATCGCGGCGATACCGCCGATGATGGCTCCGAGCGTTCCGCCGATCGCTGCTCCGGCTCCCGTACCCTCTAGTGCCTTGTTACCCTCGAGCACTGTGTCGCCGTCGCTGAAATATTTGTCGCGCGTTTCATCAGACATCATTACGTTAATGTCGTCATCCGAATACCCGCGGTCACGCAAACTGCGATATGCTCCCTCGGTACTGTCCTTGTCGCGGAACATACCGGTCAGCATAGATTTGTCACCCTGGCGCGATGTTGCCTGATTATTCATAAAATTATCCCCTTGAGTGTTGGATTTAGCTTTCGCTATGCTATCGCTATTAGCAATCATTATGCCCAAAATCTGTGCACGCCTAATTGCTTTTGTTTGCAACGAAAAATTGCCTTTTGGAACTAATCGTTGCAACTACCCCTGTTCTAAATTCAGACACGAAGTGTAGTCGGGATGACGGGACATAGAAAAAGGCCCGCACGAATGCGGACCTTATATTAAACTCGGCGAAGTGCTATTTCGCCCGTGTTGCGGTGAAGGGCAGCGAGCCGAAGGCACCGCCCGTGATCGTACCTGCAAGTGAGTTGCCCTCTATCACGCCTTCGATGACGAACTCGGTAGGCTGGCCCTGGATATCGGCCTTTAGTTTCGCGGTAAAGTTCTTTCCGTTCACTTTGCCTTCGTCGATGACCGCGTTGCCGATCATCGATGTGCTCGTCCCCGAAAAGTTTCCTCCGTCCTGTTTCAAATCTACCGAGAGATCGATTTGCTGTCCGGGAGCGTCGACAAGCCATGTCCATTTACCGCTCAGGCCAGCAACCGCCGCCGACGGGCCTGCACTTGTCGACGCGTCTGCTTTCTGCACCATTACGACCGTCTTCGGATCGACGGTGATTTCGGCAAGACGTTTCGCGACTGCCGGAGTCATCGTCTCCTGATAGCGTCCGCCCAAATATTTAGCCAAGAACTTTTCACCCGCGGCAAACATGGCCATGTTGTTGACGGGGCGTTGAAATCCGTGACCCTCGTCGTCTGCGAGCAAATATTGAACGGGATACCCACGCTCGCGCAATGCGATCACGATCTGGTCGGCTTCTCGCTTATTGACTCGCGGATCGTTTGCACCCTGGACCACCATCAGCGGTGTCTTGATTTTCGCTACATGATTTAAGGGAGATTGGCGCTCGAGCTGTGCTCTGCCTTCCGGCGTGTTGTAGTCGCCCATGCGCTTTGCGAACACCATGCGTATCGACTCCCAATAGGGCGGTATAGCCCCAAGTAGGGTATTTAGATTTGAAGGAGCGACAATAGCAACAGCAGCTGCGTAAAGATCCGGGGTGAACGTAACGCCCGCGAGCGTCGCGTATCCGCCATAGCTTCCGCCCATGATGCCGACGCGTTTCGGATCTGCGATACCTTGATCGATCAGATACTTCACGCCCCATGTGATATCGTCCTGCATCTTTTCGCCCCACTGATTATTGCCGGAATCCAGAAACTTCTTTCCGTACCCGGTGGACGCACGGAAATTCGGCTGCAGTACGGCATATCCTCGGTTTGCAAGAAACTGCGCCATAGAACTGTATCCCCAGGAGTCGCGTCCCCACGGACCGCCGTGCGGAACAACGACGACAGGAAGGTTCTTTCCGCTCGTACCTTTTGGGATGGTCAGATATGCAGGGATTTCCAGCCCGTCCGAGGATTTATAACGAACAGGCGTCATCGGCGAGAGCGCCTTTCGATCGATCTTTTCCCGGACAGTGTAGAGGGTAGACAGGTTTTTCGTCTTTCGGTCAAAGATCCAAACGGTTCCGGGATCGACATCACTGAAAGTCGACACAACTAATTTCGACTCGTCTTTTGTACTCGAGCCGAAAGCGATCTCGCGGTCGCCGAGCCTTTTCTTGATCAGGTTGTAGTCTTTCTCGAAGTTCTTGTCTTTGAAATATACCCTGACGCGATCATCGTCATACGTCGTCGCGATAATTTCCTTCGTTACGTTCGAAAACGAAACGTTGCCAAAATCCACGCGACCCATCGGATCTTGTTCAACCAGTTCTTCCCGTCCCGTTTCCGGGTCGAAAAGAACTAATTGAATTAAATCTCGGCTACCTTCGCGGCTACTTTTGTTCGTGACCATGTATACCCGCTTGTTATCTTTTGCGAAGGCTACGGGACCGCAGTTTTCAAATACGCCGCACGAGTAGACGCTCGTAAATTTGTCACCATAGACTCGCAGCACTTCAGTTGTGCCATCCTGGGCCGAACGTGTCGCCAAACGGACCTTTCCGGTGTTGTCAAAAATCCAACCGGTCAACCGATCCTTGTTTTCACGAAGAAGCGTTTTGTTGCCGGTCGAGATCTGAACTTTGTAGAGATCATGCCACGCTTTGTCGCGGTCATTGATCCCGATGTAGATAAAATCGGGATCAGTCTCAGGCACCTCGTAGATGGTCGTACGAACCCCTTTCGCGTTCGTCAGATTCGTTGGCGCAGGCACTTCGGCTCCGGCCGCGCGTACGCCCGACGGATCGACCGCGAACACGTTGAAGTTCTCATCACCGTCATTGTCTTTCGTGAACAGGATGTATTTGCTGTCCCAGCTCCAGAAATACCCGGAGACCGGACGTTTCGTTTCCGCAGTCAGGGGGCGAGCTTTCTCGAACGGCTCGTCGACGCCTTTGACCCAGACGTTCCTGACGTCTTTGAGCGGTTTGATGAATGATATGTACTTTCCGTCCGGCGAGATCTGAGCTCCGGCATACTCAGGGTTTCCAAAGAATATCTCGCGATCGATCAGCGGCGGCTGTTGAGCGAGCGCCGCGATTCCTAACATAAAGATCACGAACAAAACGGGTAAAGTCAGCTTGAATGTTTTCATAGTTTTTGTTTGGGTACCTCGAAATCGATGGTGTGTTTTCCGATTGTACGCGACTTTTAAGAGGAATGTTCTAGTGAATGTCGCCGCTCCAGGCCTTTTTGCGGAATTTGCTCTCGGACCAGAAACCCTTTATAAGCTCGATCGCGGGCCTGGCGTCTCGTTCGAGAACGATCGAGACGACGTCATACCGGCGAGGCATTTCGGACAGGTTGAATATCCGTCGATAAACGCGGGCGGTGCGGATGATCTGGCGCTGCTTCCGCCGCGTAACACTCGCCAAAGGCTCGGCAAACGCGGAGGATGTTTTTGTCTTCACTTCGACAAAACACAAAGTGTCTCCGTCTACAGCGACGATATCGATCTCGCCCGTGACCGAGACACCGCGAGAGTTACGGCCGATGGGGACTTTGAAATTGGAAAGGACCAGGCGATAGCCGTTGGATTCGAGAAACTCTGCGGCGAGCCGCTCACCTTCGATGCCGACCTCAGCGGAAGTGGCCGTGAGGGGACGCGCGTTCTGGATATCGATCAGCAGCAATTTCGACATGGGAGATAGAAATCGTGTTTGGGATTATAGCAGAACCATCGCGCCTGATTTATAAAGGCCGAACGAACGACTGGCGGCATTTGAGCAGCGCGTTGGAAACGCTATAATCTTAAATTTCGAATGGACGAAGATTATCGCATCTATGAATGAGAGGGAAGCGGGGGGTTCGGCGGCCCCGGGCAACGATTCGATCGAATCGCAATTGGCGCACTCCAGATCTGAAGTGTCTCGTTTGGCTCTGCAGATCGAGCAGCAAGTCCGCGTCTTCGAAGGCATTTTTTCCTCGATCAGCGATTTCGCCTACGCTTTCGACCGCAGTGGCAGGTTTGTTTTCATCAACAAGGCCCTCCTGGATCTATGGGGTATGACGCTCGCAGATGCGGTCGGAAAAAATTTCCACGAGCTGCCTTATCCCGAAGACCTCGCAACCCGGTTGCAGGAGCAGATCGAGCAAGTCTTTACGACAGGCAAACAACTTACTGACGAGACCCCTTACACCAACCCCAAAGGCGTACTAGGCTATTACGAATACATTTTTTGCGCGGTTCACTCGACGGATGGAAGCGTCGACCTCGTCGCCGGCTCTACGCGCGACATCACCACGCGAAAAAAGGTCGAGCAGCAACTCGCCGAATCGGAGGAGCGATACCGGACTTTGTTCAACTCGATCGATGAGGGATTTTGCATCGTGGAGATCATTTACGACGATGTGGGCCTACCATGCGATTACCGCTTCATTGAGGTCAACCGCGCCTTTGAGAAACAAACCGGTCTCCAGAGGGCGGTCGGAAAGCGAATCAAGGAATTGGCGCCAAACTACGAGAAGTTCTGGTACGAGACGTACGGCGAGATAGCCCTTACCGGGAAACCAAAGCGCTTTGAGCGCCGGGCCGAGTCCCTTGACCGCTGGTACGACGTTTATGCCTTCCGTATCGGCGATCCCTCCGAGAAAAGGGTCGCGGTTCTTTTCAACGACATCGGCGCTCGCAAAGAGGCTGAGGAGAAGATAAGGGCACTCGGAAAGCGGAATCTCGAAATTCTAGAGAGCATTGGGGACAGTGTTGTCGCGGTTGACCGGAACTGGCGGTTCACCTACGTCAATCCGCAAGCGGACGAACTCCTCGGCCGGAGATCCGGCGAACTTCTCGGCACGGATTTGTGGGAGCAGTACCCGGGACTGTCCGGCAACACGTTCGAAGAAGTATTTCGGCGGGTGGCCGACGGCGGTGTCGCCGAGCAGTTCACCGCATACTATCCCGATCATAACCGCTGGTACGAGGTCAGCTGCTACCACGCTCCGAGCGGAATTACGATTTATTTTCGAAACGTCTCGGAGCGCATACGTGCTGAGGAGGCCCTCCGAGAAGCGGACCAACGGAAGGACGAATTTCTAGCCACGCTGGCGCACGAGTTGCGGAACCCGCTCGCTCCGATTCGATCGGGGCTGGAAGTTCTACGACACGCCGGAGATGATCGCGAGACAGCCGATAAGACGCTGGACATGATCGAGCGGCAGACCAACCAGGTCGTCCGGCTCGTCGACGACCTGCTGGATGTATCTCGGATCACGCAGGGGAAAATAAAATTGCGCAAAGAAAAATTTCCGCTGAAGCAGGCCATCGAGATGGCGGTCGAGACGAGTCAGCGCGAGATCGATAGCTCCGGGAACGAACTCGTCATCACTCTGCCTTCCAAGCCGCTTTATCTCGAGGCCGATCTCACGCGCGTCGCGCAAATCTTTCTGAACATTCTCAACAATGCCGCAAAGTTTAGCCCGCCAGGAGGGACGATAACGATCATCGCTCACAGCTCCGGCGGCGAGGCTATCGTGAGTATTGCTGACGAAGGACGCGGAATTTCAGAGGAGTCATTGCCGAGGATCTTCGATATTTTCGGACAGGTCGATGCTCCCGGCCGAAGGGACCGCGGCGGTCTGGGAATCGGTTTAAGTGTCGTCAAACAGCTTGCGGAAATGCACGGGGGCTCGGTCGAGGCGCGAAGCGGGGGTTTGGGTAAGGGGACGGAATTGATAGTTCGACTCCCCGTTGTAGTTGCGGACGAGCCGGCGGTCCGCAAAGAGCATCCGCCCGAACTCGCAGAACCGACAAAAAAACCGCGGAGAGTGCTTATCGTGGATGACAACGAGGACGCTGCCCGGATGCTGGAAATGCTGTTGAAGCTGCAAGGGCATGAGGTACAGGTCGCATACGATGGCCTGGCAGCACTCGAACTAGCACGCGATTTCAAGCCGGAAGTTTGTCTTCTGGACATCGGTCTGCCCGGCATGAACGGTCTGGAACTGGCCAGGGAGATCAGAAAATTTCTACCTGATGCGTTACTGATTTCAGTATCGGGTTGGGGACAGGACGAGGATCGTAAACGATCCCGCGAGCATGGCATCGATCATCACCTCGTCAAGCCTGTCGAGTTCACCGCATTGATGTCGGCGATCGGGTCGCTGGAAAAGGGTGCGTAGGGTCTAATGAATTTATATTGCGAGCAACAACAAAGTTTTTGGAGACAGTAGCGGCCGACGGCCCCGCTGCTGATCGCGGGTGACAGTGCTAATAAGTTCTGACGGGCGAGTTGCTAAAAAAGCGAACGCCAACAAAGTGGAAAAGGCCGGAAATCTATCCCGGCCTTTTCCATTGCGATTTGCGTCGAACTTGATCACATGATTGGCGAGCCCATCGTAAAGACGGCCTTCCAAGCACCGGCTTCCTTACCGTAAACCGACGCACCATATTCGGGTGTCACTGCCGCTCCGCCGCATTTACCGTCAACTGAAGATTTGAACGTGAGGAGCGCGAAATCGGATCCAAACGAGATACTCGCGGGATCCGTTAGTGAGACCGACTTGATCTCACAACCGTCTGCCATCCACGTCTTCAGCGCACCGGCTCTATCCTGACGCCCGTTGCTGGTGAACGAAACCATGTCCTTCCCGGCCCAAGCATCAAGCCCCGCGGCATTCTTAGTTTTCCAATCTTCCCAGGCCTTCTTTTCGAGAACGAACATAGCATCGGTCGCCGGGTCGGATTTTGCTTCCCCAGCCGGGGCCGTCGATGCCGCCTTCGTGTTGGACGACGGTGCAACGGGCTTAGCATTCGGATCGGTGATTGGAGACTCGGCATGGAACGCTCCTTTCCATTTGTCTCCCTCACGGACATATACGCCGCCGACCCAGCTGTTCGCAGGTACCTTTTGTCCGCCGCATGTTCCGTCAACACTCACCTTATGGGTCAGCACTGCGGCATCGTTACCCAGCAGAGTCATTTGATCGTCGCTCAAATTAATACTTTTGATGTCACAATCGCCGCCGGAATACGATTTGATAGCGGCGGCTCGATCGAGCTTTCCGCCAGAACCGAAGCCTACAAAATTAGCGGTCAGGAATGGATCCCAGAACTTCGCGTCTTTTGTTTTCCACGCCTCGTACGCGCTCTTTTCGAGCGCCATCAAGGCATCCTTTGTCGGAGCAGCAGCCATGGACTTGGCCGCGTTGACGTTTGCATTAGAGGTATTCGCGGTGTTCGCTGGTGAATTGCTTGCCGGGGCTGCGCAAGCAGACAAAGCGAAAGCCGCAGCTGTCGCCAGAATGATATTTTTGATCATAGGTTGTCTCTCAAAGTTAGGGTGAAATCAAAACTGCGTCGTAGATTCTCGATCGTGAAAATCTACGAACATTTAAAACTGTTTCATGGGGTGCGTAATTGATAGCACCGGTCGAGCGCTAAGTCAATCGGTTAAGGATTTACAACGTGAGTCGTCAAAAGCGGTGAGGATCGTCGAGGACTGGCCATGGGTCGATAGATTGGACAACGAGGGGAGTCTTAAAGTCTTGCATGAGAGTAGAATCCAGTTGCTGGAAACTGAATACTGACAATTGATAACTGGATCGGATTAGAACGCCGGCTCTTCGTAAATGCCATAAACGTCTCTCAGAGCCACGCAGATCTCCTCGACCGTTGCGTATGCGGCGACAGCTTCGATGATCGAGGGCATTGTGTTTTCGTTTGATTGAGCGGCTTTCTTCAGGCGGTCGAGTGAATTCGCAACCGCACCATTATCTCGTGTTGATTTTGTGCGGGCCAATCTTTCGAGCTGCGTTGCGCGGACGGTTTCGTCGATCTGGAGAATGTCGGTCTTGTGGATCTCGGTCGCCATCGCGTATTTGTTGACACCTACGATTACCTGTTCACGCCGTTCGACAGCCTTCTGATATTGATAAGCGGACTCCTGGATCTCGCGCTGCGGGAAGCCTGCTTCGACCGCCTCGACCATTCCGCCAAAGCCATCGATCTTCTCGAAGTAATCCATGCAGCCGCCGATCATTTTCTCCGTCAGCGATTCGATGTACCATGAGCCGCCCAGCGGATCGACCGTATTGGCAACACCGGTCTCCTCGGCGATGATCTGCTGGGTACGAAGAGCGATGAGCGCGGCGTTGTCGCTCGGAAGAGCAAGTGCCTCGTCGAAAGAATCGGTATGCAGCGACTGCGTGCCGCCGAGCACACCGGCGAGAGCCTGGATAGCGACACGCGCGATGTTATTCAGGGGCTGCTGAACCGTCAAAGACACGCCCGCGGTTTGAGTGTGGAACCTGAGCTGCATGGTCCTCGGATTCTTAGCTCCGAAACGTTCTTTCATTACCCGCGCCCAAACGACGCGAGCCGCTCGATACTTTGCGATCTCTTCAAAAAAGTCGTTATGTGCGTTGAAGAAAAACGATAGCCTGGGAACAAACTCGTCAACATCCATTCCGCGGTCGACGCCGTACTGAACGTACTCGACACCATCGCGAAGTGTGAACGCGAGCTCTTGTAACGCGGTCGCACCGGCTTCCCGAATGTGATAACCGGAGATCGAGATCGGATTGTATTTCGGTACGTGTTTGATCGTGTACTCGAACGTATCGATTACGAGCTTCATCGCAGGCTTGATCGGATAGATCCATTCCTTCTGCGCGATGTACTCTTTGAGAATATCGTTCTGCAGCGTGCCCGAGATCTTTGTGAAATCAGCTTTCTGTTTTTCGGCGACTACTAGATACATCGCGAGAAATATCGGCGCCGGTGCGTTGATGGTTTGTGAAACGGTGACTTGATCTAACGGAATGCCGTCAAAGAGGACTTCAAAATCCGCGAGCGATGAAACCGCGACCCCGCACTTTCCAACCTCACCTTCACTCAACGGGGAATCTGCATCGAGACCCATCAGCGCCGGAAGATCGTATGCGACGGACAATCCGGTCTGCCCGTGCTCCATCAAATATTTGAAACGCGTGTTTGTGTTTTCCGGCGACGAGAAGCCCGCGAACTGGCGCATCGTCCACAGCTTTCCGCGGTAACCTGTCGGATGAATTCCGCGCTTGTACGGGAACTCCCCGGGAAATCCGACGTCTGCCCCGTCGCTGTCACTCTCGGTGTAAAGCCGATCGACGGGCTCGAGAGACACGCCCTCGAAGCTTGCCTTTCGTTCGGGCGTTTTATCCAAA
>JBDTMK010000087.1:0-10297 GCA_039934315.1 Pyrinomonadaceae bacterium
TCAGCCGTACTGTTGGCGGCGTTCTTTTGATTCTTGTCGTCCGAATCCTTCTCATTGTGAGCGAAAACAGCGCCATCGGGAGTACCGAAGATCTTCGTCAATAATCCGCTGAGCACGTCCGAAATCTTGTGGGGTTCGGCGGCAGGAGCCGTTCGGACATCTTCTTCGTCGGAGCGGAACGCAAGATCAAGTCTGACCAGCTCCGCGGTCTTATGCCGACAAAATCCGCAACTCGCCAGATGGCTGATCACAGGCATCGACTCACGCTCGCTGATATTTCCTTCAGTAAAGGCGGTCAAAGAGTCTTCGTCAATGTGAAAGCTGGTTTCGGCCGCCGAGCTTTTGAGGGACTTTCGTGAGAGAAGAAAGGCTTCCAATAAGCTCTGCATCTTCAATTCGCGGGTGCTCAATTTGTTCGTGTTATCCATTGCGATAGCAGCCTCCACTCATATTGACGAGCTTAAGTTGAATATTTGCCTAACTTTCTCGTCGGCGAACGGAAATATCCATTGGCCGATACGGATCAAACCGTCAAATTCTGAAATAAGTCCTTGCCGCCGAGGTCCTGGGTTACCAGATCCATACAGATCTCAACTTCGGCACTGCTCAGATTATGAGTAGATTCCAGTTCCGAGCGGAAAAGCTGCAACACCTTCGCATAGCTTTTGTCCAGCCACCTCATAACAGTAGATTCGTGTATCCGTCCCTGCTGATTGTCGCTGCGGCCCTGCGCCTTCCGCTGGAACCAGCGGCGAAGCGGGGATTCTTCGTTTTCAACGAGCCGAGCTATTTCACGAAGCTTCAACTGCTCGACATGATAATAAAGAAGCAAAAGTTTCTCGTGACCTTCGAGAGCCGAAAACGCAGCCTCTATCGACTTCGACGTTGCGCTTCTATATCGATCGCGCGCGATCTGCTCGACAGCCGCGCCGTCGCCCAAGGGAGCCTGATTAGCAAAGCTCGCCTGAACCGCTCCTTCGCCTACATTCTCGGTCATCTCGTCAAGCGACACTTCATCGTGACTAGCGCGATGCAGATCGACGAGTGTGTGCCAGATCACGGTCCTTAGCCAGCCTCTCAAACTGCCGCGTCCACTGTAGGTCGCAAATTTTGAGACACGCTCGCCGTCGACAAACCTTGTACCGTAAAGCTCGACGTACACACAATCAATAACATCCTGAGCATCAACATCGGTCTTCGCCAGATGTCGGGCGAGGCGTTCAAGATAACCGCGGTAGTTCTGGTCGAACTCCCACCATGCCCGCTCGTTTCCGTCGGCGCATGCCAATGCGATAAAAAGGTCGTCTGCTTGAAGAAGAGAAAGGAACTCGAGAGTTTCTTCTCTTTTCGCCGGAGTGGGCGATGCTGCCGCGAACCTTAGCAACGATCTGTTCACCGAGGCTTTGAAGCGCTCGGCAGTCACCGCAAAATTCGGCGCATTCTGAGCGCAGCGGGAAAACATCTCATCAACGCTCGCTTCGTATTGGCTTAGAAATTCCTCGTTCGATACCGCAGGCTGCATAATTCGAAACCTATTATAAGTAAAACGCCGCTCGAACAGCTAATTTTGATCTGAGCATGTTTCATCACGCGTTGGACTCGATGGCGGAGTCAGAAGGCGTGAAGCCATGATCCGAGACATGAATTTTCTCTTCCGAATACTGCAGTTGGTAGAGCCGCCAGTAGAGGCCGCGCATGGCAAGGAGCTCGTTATGCGTTCCCGCTTCGCGGAGCTCACCGTGATGGAAGACCATTATCCGATCGCATTTTTGGATGGTCGATAGCCGGTGCGCGACGACAAGTGAAGTCCGATCGTTCATGACCCGATCGACCGCCTGCTGTATCAGCTGCTCCGTTTCCGTGTCGATCGAGCTCGTCGCTTCGTCCAAGATAAGGATCGTCGGGTCGAACGCCAACGCGCGGGCGAATGAGATCAACTGCTTCTGTCCGACCGATAGGCCGCCGCCCCGCTCGCGCACCTCAAACTCGTACTTGCCGTTTAACTCCTGGATGAAATCGTCGGCCCGTACTTCTTTTGATGCCCAGCGGATGCGTCCGCCATCGATGTCTTTGCGGCCGAGGCGAATATTGTTTTCGATCGAACCGCTGAATAGGAAAACGTCCTGCAGCACGACCGCGAAATTCGATCGCAGGTCGTGCAGGTCCCATTCTCGAAGATCGACGCCGTCAAGCAGGATCTTCCCCTGCTGCACATCGTAGAACCGCATCAGGAGATTTGTGACCGTCGTCTTTCCCGAACCGGTGGCGCCGACGAGAGCGACGCTTTCGCCGACATTCATCTTGAATGAAACGCCCTTCAGCACCCATTCGTTTTCCTTGTAAGCGAACCAGACGTTTTGGAATTCTATTTCACCCACTGCTTTTCCCGTCTTTTTCGGGACGGCCGGACTGGTAATATCGATCTCGAGATCCAGCAGGATAAATATTCTGTGTGAAGCCACGATCGCAGCCTGAATGACGTTGAACTTGTCCGAGAGATCACGGATCGGTTGGAAAAGCTGTAGTGAATACTGGATGAACGAAGCAAGCAATCCGATCTTCAGTGCGGAGCCCGCAGCCGATAAACCGGTCAGGTATTCATAGCCGAATGCCGCGATCACGAGTGCCACGCCAACGGTGCCGATGAAGTCGACGAGAGGGTAAAAAACCGAGTAGTAATAGATCGTCTCTATGTTTGCATTTCGATAGTCGTCATTGATCTCACGGAACCGCCGTTTTGCCTTTCCTTCGGCATTCATTAGCTGTACGGTCTGCGCGCCAGAGATGTACTCCTGTAAGAAAGCGTTGAGCCTCGCATTGCGCGTCCGCACTCTGTCGAAACCCGTCCGGGCATGCTTTCGAAACCAGTTGGTGCATGCGAACAGTAGCGGAACTGTTACAAGCGAGACGAGAGCCAGCTTCCAGTCGAGCCAGAACATCATTCCGATGACCGCGAAAATGATGACCAGATCGCCGAGCACATCGATCACGCCGGAGGTGAAAAGTTCATTGAGAGCGTCAACGTCGGACGTTAGCCGAGTGATGATGCGGCCGACCGGGTAGCGATCGTAGTAGGCGACTTCCTGTCGCTGCAGCTTTGTGAAGATCTGGGTCCGCAGGTCGAACATCACGCGCTGTCCAACGTGATTTAAGAGCACCTCCTGCGTGTAGGAAAAGATGAATCGGAAAACGAAGACACCGAAGAACGCAAAAGCAAAAAGCCAGACACCGTCGGTCCTTTTGGGTGTGATGAAATCGTCAACCGCGACCTTCGTGAAGTACGGCTGCGTACTGACGAGAATGTTCGTCAACAGCGTCAGTATCAGAGCGGCAGCGACAGTTTTCCAATAGGGTTTCAAATACCCGGCGAGTCGGCGCACGATACGGAAATCGTAAGTTTTTCCGATCGCATCCTCTTCGTGATATTTTTTAACTTCTTCTGACATCCGGATTTTTAGATTTTAGATTTTAGACTTTCGATTTACAAACTAACGGATCCAACGCAGAGATCGCGGAGAACGCAGGGAAGAGCTAGAGCCGGCGGTATAGAGCGCACGGGCAATTTCTCGTAACATTGGCGTTTCCCGCGATCTCTGCGATTTCTGCGGGCAAAAGGGTTTGCTAATCCAAAATCCAAAATCTAAAATCCAAAATCGAATGAATCGTTTTATTAACGAGCGAAAAGATAATTGGCGTCGGCTCGAAGACCTACTCGGACTGCTGCACGGGACGTCTCTCAGAGGCCTGTCGAAAATCGAGGTGCGCGAGTTCGGCGAACTGTATCGCCGGGCTGCGAGCGACCTCGCGATAGCACGCGCGGAAACGCGCGATCCGAAGCTAATTAATTATCTGAACAGTCTCGTCATTCGCGCACACGGAAAGATCTACCGCGCCGAAGGCGAGGGCGCAAGCATTATCGCTAATTTTTTTCTACGAGATTTTCCGCGTACGTTTCGTGCAAATTGGAATTACATGGCGATCGCCGGGGGAACGTTCGTCCTGTTCGCGATCTTAGGTTTCGTAGCGACGTGGATGGACACCGATTTCACGCAATTTGTCGGGCTCTCGGGAGTCGTCGATAACATACAGTCCAACGAAAGATGGTGGCTGTCTCTTAACGATTCAAATCAGATCGGCGCAAGCTTGATCATGTCGAATAACATCATCGTCAGCATCCGCGCCTTCGCGATGGGATCTCTTTTCGGCGTCGGGGCGTTTTACGACATCGCGTTTTTCGGCGCACACGTGGGAAGTGTCTTCGGAGCTTGCTACAAGCTTAACCCGCCGTTCGGATTCGATCTCGCGACGTTTGTCATAGGACATGGAGTGATCGAGCTTTCGGTCGTATGTTTCTGCGGCGGTGCCGGAATGATGATCGGATACGCGATGATAAATCCAGGTGATCTGACGCGTGCGCAGGCATTGAAGAAGAAAGGAGTGGAAGCGGCAAAGATCGTCGTCGGCTGTGCGTGTCTTCTGGTTGTCGCGGGGATGATCGAGGGTTTTCTCTCACCGTCCGACTTACCCGCGGCATTGAAATTTGGAACCGGAATCCTCACCGGCGTCGTCATGTATCCGTATCTACTTCTGGCGGGGCGGATCGAACCCGTTAAAGCTGCCGCGGCGTGATATAGGCATCAAGAATACTGCCGGCACGGGTTTTTTCCAGCAGCCTTCGATAGATCCCGCCGCCGAACTTGTCGTAATTCTTATCGACCGGCGTTTCCCAAAGCCTCACCGAAAAACCTGCCTTGTCGATCAACCGGAACAGCGTCGCAGGTGTGAAGAAGTACAAATGATGCGTCGCCGCGTAGTGTCTCCAGCGCTTCTTCTTGAGACCGAGACGGCTTTGGAAGTTCTTGATCCTCGGGCTGACTCCCCCAAGATTCGGCACGCCGACGAAAACAATTCCGTCAGGATTCAGAAGCTCGCGACAACGAGCAAGTTCAACGAGGGGATTCTGAAGATGCTCGATGACATGATTGAACCGGATCACGTCGAACTTTCTGGCTCCGAAATCGATTTCCGGAAGCCGGCCCTCGAAAAGCGGGCAAGTCAGATTTGCTGTTTCCGGTGAGAGACGAATGTCGGCGCCGAATGCTTCCCACCTGTTTTGTTTTGCGAATTTGAGAAACGACCCATTACCGCAGCCGACATCCAGGACGCTACCTTTCTTTCCCGCAAGCGATTCGAAGTTTCGCAGCTGTCGTGCGTACGCGGTCTCGTTAGCAGACTCTTCATGGCCGGGGCAGTAATCTTCGGTATAGACCTTGTTCGCGAGATCCTCGAAGCTTAGTCGCGGGCTTTGAAACTGAAGCCCGCATTCGGGACATCTACAGAGATGAAATCCCTGATAGTCGATCGCGAATTCGACCGGCCTGCGCCCGCACAGCGGACAATCGACATCCTCGCTTGGCACCAGCTCACCGCTCTTAACCGCCGCATCTTTTCCGAAATAATTTTCCGCCATCGCTGAACTTAAAACTATGGCGTATCGATCTTGAACTATCAAATTCGAACGCGCGGTGGACGGCAACTTCGGGAACTTTTTAGAACACGTTTACGTCTAATCGTTTCTGGACTAAACGCGTATGACATTGAAGTTCATTTTCCTCTTACTTACATTGAGCCTGACAGTCGCCGGCTGCGGCCCGAACAGAATGTTCGGATTACAAAGTGCGGAGAAACCTCCGATCGCGGACATACCTCTTGGGCCGGTGCGATCGATCATAGAAAGCGCCGTTTCGCAGACAAAGACCACCACAGGTTACACACAAAACTATTTTGTCATTGCGTACCCAAACGGCGATGTGCCTGCGGAGACGGGCGCCTGCACGGACGTCGTCGTACGCTCGTTCCGCGCGGCAGGGCTCGATTTGCAGAAAGAAGTTCACGAAGACATGGCCGCCCACTTTGTCGACTATCCGCAAAAGTGGGGACTAGCGAAAACGGATTCGAACATCGATCATCGCCGCGTTCCGAATCTGCAGAAATATTTCGAGAGGCGCGGAAAGTCCGTACCGATAACGGCGAATGGCGCGGACTATCGCCCCGGCGACGTCGTTTCATGGGACCTGAATGGAAAAGGGATGACGCATGTCGCAGTAGTATCCAACCTATGGAACGCCGACGAGAAACGTCACTTGATCATCCATAACATCGGCGCCGGAGCTCGTGCCGAAGATAGATTGTTCGAGTGGAAGATAACCGGACATTACCGTTACCTCGATTAGCGATCCTATTTTCCGCTGATGCTACACTCGGCACCTTCCGAATCTTTGAAGCGAGCTATCCGGTTGCCGAAAAGTTCCGTCGGTTCCGCGGTGAACTCCACGCCGTCGGTCTGAGCCGTCGCGTAGAACGCATCGATATTTGCAACACCAAAACCGAGCGACGCTGTGCCCGCCGGATGGGAATCAGAAGCGGCATGCAAAGCGAGCGTTGTTTCGCCAGTCGAAAATTCTGTCCAGTTCGGGGATTGAAAGCGAAGCTCGAGGCCGAGGCAGTCCTTGAAAAAGGTCACGGCCCTGTCCATATCCGCAACGTATTTGATCACGTAATTTAATTTCATCGAGTTTATTTCTGTCTCTGGATTGGAGCGCCGGAATCTTATAGGAGTTGAGTTGGCGATACAAGGGAGGAGAGCGGAGACAAAACTCCCCTTCTCGTTTACGAGGGGTTGCAGCCGCCTCGGCAAGAATCAGATTCTTTCTAAACTACCGCCCGCCTCCGCAAAGCCTTCCGCAACCCTCTTAAACACAGGAGGGGAGGTTTTGTAGCTCTAAAGTTGAGCCGCGACCACTCGCAAATCGTTCACGAACTCCGCATATTCAGCCTCGCGCGTTTCCGTATCAGGAGCTCGCAAGATAGACGATGGATGGACGGTGGCAAGAGTTTTTACTGCATGCGGCGACACGAGCCACTGGCCGCGCATTTGCGTGACGCGAAAATCTTTCCCGAGGAGCGCCTGGGCGGCGGTTGCGCCAAGGCACACGAGAACGTTCGGATGCACGACCTCGAGCTCCGCCGCGAGCCACGGCTCGCATGCTCGAATCTCGCCCGCCCTCGGCTTTTCATGGATCCGGCGCTTCCCTCGCGGCCTCCATTTGAAATGCTTCACGACGTTCGTGACGTACGTGTTCTCGCGATCTATACCGGCTTCGACCAAAGCCTTGTCAAAAAGTCGTCCGGCGGGGCCTATGAATGGATGCCCAGCCAGATCCTCTTCATCTCCCGGCTGTTCGCCGACGAACATCACCTCGGGTGCGCGCACCGATCCTTCACCGAAGACGGTCTGGGTCGCATTCTTATACAAGTCGCAACCCATGCATCCCTCGGCCGCGGTTTTCAGTGCTGTGTAGTTAATGTCTTCCGGAAAGTAATCCAGAGCGCTTCGTTGCGGTACAACAGTCATACAGTTTACTCCTGCGCATTTGAGGAGCAATTACTGCGCCAGTTCATCAAAAGAAGTGGCGAAGGTTAGGTCCGAACGCCGGCGTTTCACCCCTGGCGAGCTGCGTCTTCCATTCGGCAGTGTGAGTGTTTTTCGTCCCAGAACTTCACGCAGAGATCCAAGTACTCGATGACCGATCCGATGGGCAGGATCATGATCAGATCGCCGATCCTCCGGTCCGCACAAAGCCTATCCGTGTTCGCCATCAAACCAGAGTCTCTCCTTTGAGCGAAATCCGGTTAATGCGAATCCGCCGCCTTGCAAAAGTGGTCTTATTGGTCCGAGATTTCGGCGGTCGCGGGCTCATTCCGGACTGGCGGATAGAACACGCTGTGAACAAGCCCCGGGTGGCGGCGGCCGTATCGTGCTGGTATGTCCTGTGTCCAGTCGCTGGGGATGATCAGGCAGAGAAAGAGGATCGATATGAACACGGGTTTTCGCCAGCCGAGATCGGTCATCGAATCAACTGCAGTTTTCCTTTCGGTTTCCGATGAGTTTTGTCGCCTGTATGAATAAAAAATGAAGAGCACCCCGATTATTGAAAAAGCGATATTCAATGCCTGACCCGTCGCAAGACCGAGCAGGCTTGTCGGATATTCACGAAACACATCGACCGGGATGCGGAGACACGAGTATAGAAAAAGGAAAAGGCCTGTGACGAGACCCGACCGCGGATTTCGTCTGAAGACGAACAGCAGGACGGGTATGATGAGCAGGTTTTTGATCCCGTCATAGAGGACGACAGGGTGCCGAAAGCCTTCCGCGTCGGGAAATTTCACCGCCCACGGAACCGTCGTCACACTTCCCAGAATTTGCCCGTCTATAAAATTGCCGATGCGGCCGATGCCTAAGATAAAGGATGCCGGCACCGCGAGCACATCGGTCATAACGAGAAAGGGCTTGCCGCTAATTTTGCAAAAGATCCAGACTGCGGCGAGACCGCCGACAAGCAGACCATGACTCGCCATTCCACCCAGCCAGAGAGCGGGAATCAGCGCGAGATTATCGCTGTAGAAGTTCCATTCGTAAAACAACACCTCGACCGCGCGCCCACCCATCAATACTCCCGCGACGATGAGGATGCTCAAATCGTAGACCTGAGATTCGGTAAGCGACAATCTGCTTCGTCTTTTTTTTATGAAGACGAGCGCGTTGAAAAAGCCGAGCGTGTAACTCAGCCCGTACCACCAGAGATGAACACCGAAGATCGTCCCGATGATGGGATCGATATCGTGAATGTAAGGGCCGAGTAGGGACATTTGGATCCAGTCTGCGTCAAAATAAGGTAAGCCGGCCCGGCATTGTGAGACTTATCGCGCTGTCACACGATGGGAAAGAACCACAAGATCAATTCACAGATTAGCACCAAAGGTGCGGAGTAATTTAGCTAGGGGTGAAGCCCCTGGAAAACGCGCAATGAACCGCCAAAGCCGGGTGCTTCGGACCTGGCCCTCTGTCATTATTTACAGCAGGCCCCTCTCTTTGACTCTCAAATACGTCTCTAACAATTTCGGTCCCAAAGTTTGCGTGGTGACGTCGAGCGCCAAACCGCCCAATGACTCGACCAATCTAAGCGCCTGCTCTCGTTGATGGATGATCTCCTCCGCCGCCGATTGCGTGAATACATCTTTTATATCTTCGGGAGGTTTGCTCACTGTCACGTTTAGATCGCGATCGCCGATGGTGACTACGAGCGGAAGGTGTCGCGGGCGCAGCAACTTCAGGGAGTTGATCAGCTCCTTCGAGCTTTCTTTGTCGACCAGGTCGGTGAGGATGACGACGAAGGCGCGCTTCTTCGAGTTCGAAGCCACGAACTGAAACGCACGCGCATACGACGGCTCGATCAATTCCGGTTCAAGATCGTGCAATGCTTCGAGCACCGCGTCCATCTGTTCCAGCCCGCGTTTCGGCGGCAGATATTTTTTTACACGCCGGCCAAAAACAGCCAGACCGCAGTTGTCACCCGCCCGGGTGCAAGCTGACATGAGCGCGAGGCTCGCGTGTATTGCGGTGTCGAATTTTGTTTCGTCACCGACACGTCCAGTCATCAGCCGCCCGCCGTCGAGAGCGATCATTACAGTCTGATCACGCTCGATTTGATATTGCCTGGTAGTTAGACGGTTCCGCCGTGCGGTCGCGGTCCACGAAATATGCCGAAGCTCATCCCCGCGAACATAGTCGCGCATCGATTCGAACTCTCGCCCTTCACCCCGCCGTACAGCTCGGCGCTGGATCGCGAGAAATGACCGCGCCCCGAGTGCCCGCAGCTCGATCTCGCGAGCTCGCCGCATATTTGGATAAACTTTGACCGTCTGACTTTCACCTAACGCCGCCTGACACCAGACGAGGCCCAGCTTCGATCTGAAGCGAACGGCTATTTTGCCGAATTCGTACTTGCCCCGCCGCGGCGGAGTAAGAAAATACGAAAATTGTCCGATCTCGTGAGTGTCCAGGTACATCTCGGCTTCGCGTTTGTCGCGAAGGATCATGGCCGATGGATATTCGTCTTTCAGACGAAGCCGGACGTCGTGATCGCTTTCGTTTACGATTTCCAAGCGGACTTCCGATGGGTCGCCGAGCGCAAATCGGCGATCGAACTCACGCCGGGCGGTGACGTTTTCGAGAAGTCGTCGGCTGATAAAGTAATCGACTATCGCCGCGGCGATCAGGGCGACGTCGATCACGATGACAACCGTGCGCAGAAACGGTATCTGCCACGAAACTGAAAGCGGCAACAGTCCGACGGCCAGAAGAATAAAGAAGAGTCGTGAGAAAACAAAACGCATCGGTTGCGTGGCGATTATAGCACCACGTTTGGGAGCTTTTGGGATTCGGTTGGACGGC
>JBDTMK010000088.1:0-10295 GCA_039934315.1 Pyrinomonadaceae bacterium
TGGCGTATTTGGCGCAGCGCCAACTGGACGTGATCGCCTTCTTCCTTGACCTCGAGACCGAGAAACTCCGCTCCCATCGACGCGACCTGTTCTTCGCACGCCGAACGTGGATCGAACGCCCGGACGATCGCACCCAAACCCTTTGCTGCGCCGATCGCTGAAAGTCCTGCGACACCGGCGCCGATCACAAGAACTTTTGCAGGATCGATCCGCCCTGCCGCGGTAATCTGACCCGTAAAAAATCGCGGAAAATGCGCTGCGGCTTCGATGATCGCGCGGTAACCCGCAATGTTTGCCATCGCCGAAAGAGTGTCCATCTTTTGCGCACGCGTGATTCGCGGAACGCTATCCATCGCGAAGACCGTGGCGTTCCGTTTTGCGAGACGATCGACGATCTCACGATTCTGCCCGGGCCAGACGAATCCGACCAGCCATCCGCCATCGCGAAGGAGGTCGGCCTCGTTATCTTCCGGCGGACGCACTTTCATCACGACGTCGGACGAGGACCAAACCTCCGCGGCATCCGCGACGATCGACGCTCCCGCCTCCTGATATTCGGCGTCGCTCGAATTGATCGCATCACCAGCGCCGGACTGAACGGCGACGTCGAAGCCTAGCTTCTTCAGCTTTAGTATTGTTTGAGGCGTTGCGGCGACACGGCGCTCGCCGGGGTGGATCTCTTTAGGAATTCCGATCTTCGTCATAGGGATTAAACTGCTGCTGGAATTCTAGGAGGCGGAGCTAACGCAGTCAAACTTCAGGCGCTTATCTTTCCACGGCCATCGGGACATAGTGAAAAAAGAGCGATGTTGAGCGATGCCCTTGCGGCAGCGGCGTTCGGTAGTGAACCAGTTCGCGCCCCTTATACGCTAGACAGCGGCCGTTGGCGAGATGAGCGGCCGTGTCTATATTTGAGTCAACACGAAGGTCGTGCGAGCTGTTCGCAGAATACAGAGGCCACGGCGATATTCCGTTGATCGACGTGCGCATCTAGGTCGGCGTCTCGCCTTTTGCTATGTCGAACCTCTAGTTAACGATTGGTGGCGTCTCCAAAATGCGTTTCAGATTGGACAGTCCATCTTCGAAATCTTTTCCGACCTCTTTGTCCATGTCCAACACCAACAGCATGAGGTTCATCGGCCGGGGCATCGAACCCGTGAAGCCCCATCGCACCCTTGTAGAAGAATCGCCGGTGGCCTCGGTCGTGAGGAAAGCCTGGCTGGTCGTTTCGAACGGCTTTTTGAATCGAAGCTCGGTATCGAGACGCGAGTCTTCGGTAATGTTTTTGATCTCCTGCTCGCCTTCGCCCACTTCGGGGTTATCACTTTTCCATGCTGAGACGAAACCGACGAAACCGTCGTTACCTCGAAATTCCTGTCTGATCGCCGGATCCTTTTTGGCCCACGGGCCCCATGTGTCTTGATTTCTCAGCTTCTTCACGTAAGAAAACACATCGGACTTCGGTCGATTGATGGTTACTTCTCGTTCAACTTTGAAATCCGTCGAGACTGCGAAAGCGAGAATCACGACGGCCGCAACGAGCAGCACGATAAGCGCTGCGACTGTCAGCAAGATCTTCTTTATCATATGAGCTCCTTAGGGGATCGATAATGCGGGAAATATAAATCTAAAGGAGTCGGATTGCAAAGGGGAAGAAGAGCGGGGCAAGCCCGCGCTCTTCTAAGATCAAGCAGACTTCGCCGCAGCTTCCATGTCCGGCTTCCATCGTAGGACGGGTTTACGTGCCGCCGCGGCTTCGTCGAGTCGCCCGATGCGAGTTGAATGAGGCGCGTCGATGACGAGCTGCGGAGTTTCCTGAGCCTCGCGGTCGATATCCTTCATCGCTTCGACAAAAGAGTCGAGGTCGGCTCGTCCGACAGATTCTGTCGGTTCGATCAACATCGCACCCTCAACAACGAGCGGGAAGTAGATCGTCATCGGATGAAAACCATAATCGATCAGCCGTTTTGCGATGTCGAGAGTATGGACGCCTCTCTTGGATTGACGTTTATGCGAAAAGACGACTTCGTGCATCGGATCCGCAGCATAAGGCTTGTCGAAATCATCTTCGAGTAGATGAGACAAGTAACGAGCGTTCAGCACCGCCGCCTCCGTTGCTTCTTTCAGTCCCTCGGCGCCGTGAGTATAGATGTACGAAAGTGCACGTATCATCATCCCGAAGTTTCCGAAGAACGCTTTTACGCGCCCGATCGATTCGGGTGAATCGTAATCGAGCCGGAACGTCTCGCCGTCTTTTACTATGTGGGGCACCGGCAGAAATTCAGCAAGCTCGGCGGAACACAAACAGGGCCCGCAGCCGGGGCCGCCTCCACCATGTGGAGTTGAAAACGTCTTGTGCAAGTTGAGGTGGATGACATCGACGCCCATGTCGCCCGGACGCGCGACACCGACAAGCGCGTTCATATTAGCGCCATCCATGTAAACCAAACCGCCGGCGGTGTGGATCATCTCGCAGATCTGTTTGATGTTTTTTTCGAAGATTCCGACAGTGTTAGGATTCGTCAGCATGAGACCCGCTACGCCGCCCTGATCACAGAGCTGCTGAAGATGTTCTAGGTCGGTAATCCCTTCTTCTGTAGAGCGGATCGTCTTTACCGTGAAGCCTGCGAGTGCGGCCGACGCCGGATTAGTTCCGTGCGCCGAATCGGGGATCAACATCACACGACGGTCCTTCGAAGCCTCGCCGTCGCGTTTGTCGAGAAATGCGCGAATTAGCATCACGCCCGTCATCTCACCTTGTGCTCCTGCCGCCGGTTGAAGCGATATTCCCGCCAGTCCGGTGATCTCGCAAAGATCATTCTGTAATTCCCAGATCAGTTCGAGAGCACCCTGCGATTCTTCTTGCGGCGCCAGCGGATGCAGATTTGTGAAGCCGCCGATCCGTGCGACCTTTTCATTGAGCCGCGAGTTGTATTTCATCGTGCACGAACCGAGCGGATACATACCCATGTCGATCGAGTAGTTCCACGTGGAGATCCGCGTGAAGTGGCGAACGACATCGACCTCGGAAACTTCCGGGACGCCGTCGAGATCGTCATCGCGGCGGAGCGCCGCCGGGATGATCGAGTCGATGCTCGTTTCCTCGACGTCGAGCTTCGGCAGACGATAGCCGACGCGGCCAGTCTGCGAGCGCTCGAAGATCAACGCTTCGTTCTGCGAGGGATGCTGTGTAACTTTCTTTATCGACATAACCTTCGGAATAACTAAAAACTTAAAACTAAAAACTAAAAACGGTAACTCAGCCTACTTCTTCAGGCTGGATCTCAACTCCTCAAAATCTTCTGTCCGTATCAGGGCACGCCACGCTTCTTTTATCTCGTCCGGCGGCTCCATCAACTTACGCTCTCTCAAATTCAGCCAGCCTCCGATCGTCGTCACGCTGGCAGCAAGCTCGGCGTCAGACTTATAGATATTGTTGATGACGCGGAATCGCGAGAAGTCGTTGCTGTGACCCCCGTTCTCCATCGTCACCCGCAGATCATCGAGCATCATGACTTCACGAAAATACTCGACGAAATCACTTTTGATGACCGGTCCAAATCCGGACCTCAAAAAATTGGCCGGTAGGAAACCACTCGATGCAAAGAAAGCGATCCGCGTGTCAACTGCATACTCGAGATACACCATGTTCGCGACATGGCCATTCGGATCGACATCGCGCCAGCCCACTTGGAACGTCTTTTCAAAAATCTCACCCATCAAGCTTTCGGCAATCCCTTCTTTGCGACATCGGCAACGACGGTACTAAATCTATCGAGCTCCCAAAGAGTCGTGTAGACGTTCGGCGTGATGCGAATGCCGGTGAACTCGTCGTGTACGATCGGCGTCGTGAAGATCTTGTGCTTCGACATCAGGTAGCTACCGAGCGCGACCGGATCGACGCCATCGATCTTAAAATTTGCGATCGCGCATGACTGCGCCGGATCGAACGACGTGTTGAATCCGACTTTCGGAATGCTCTTCAGATTGTTCATCCAGTATCGCGATAGATATCTGAGCCGTTCTTCCTTTCGCTTCCCGCCGATCGCGTTGTGAAAGAGGATCGCTTCACCGATCGCCAATCTCATCGCCGCCGAATGCGTTCCGATCTCCTCGTATTTGCGAATGTCGTTCTTGTTTCGATCTTCGCTCGCCATCAAGGCCCATATCTTCGGGATCTTTTCCTTTCGCACGTACAGCATTCCGGTTCCCTTCGGTGCGTAGATCCATTTGTGGAGAGAAGTGCCGAAGTAATCGCAACCCAGATCGGCTTGCTTAAAATCAAACTGAGCGAACGAGTGCGCTCCGTCGACGATCGTCTCGATCCCGCGGCTTCGCGCCATCTCGCAAACTTTCTTAACCGGGTTGATCTGGCCGGTGAGATTTATCTGATGTGAGACGAGGATGAGTTTCGTTTTCGGCGTGACCGCACGTTCGAATGCCGCCGCAATGTCGTTGACGTCTTTCGGAGCGATCGGAATCTTGATGAGATTCAGCTTCAGACCTTCGCGGAGCTCGCGCTGTTTCAGCGTCGTCAGCATCCTCGGATAATCCTGCGTCGTTGTAAGGATCTCGTCGCCCGACTTGAAGTCCATTCCCATCAGAAGAATTTCGAGCGACTCCGATGCGTTTCGTGTGATCGCAATCTCTTCGGCGTCGCAGCCAAAGACTTCGGCGAGCCCGCTCCGGATCGTCTCAGATTGCGGCTCGAGAATCTGCCACATCGTATACGCCGTCGCGTCTTCCTGCTGCCAGGTGTAACGCACGAATGCTTCGGTGACCATCCGCGGACTCGGGCTCACACCGCCGTTGTTCAGATTGATGATGCCCCGCGTGACCGAGAACGCCTGCTGAATATTTGCCCAATAATCTTCGTCGAGGGCAGCTTCGATGGGCGATAAATGATCTATCGCACGGCCGGCAGCATTTACATTTTCAAAGAGCGATGCGACGGCCGCCGACGAAACCGCCATGAGGCCGAGCCCCTTGCCGGCACTTGAAAGGAAGCTGCGACGATCGATGTCGTTAATCCTTTTGCTCGTCATCATTTTTTTTTCTCTTGATCGTGCGATCCGGGAGATTGTTCCAAATCAACGCGAGGAAGATAAATCCGATGATCGTGAATATCGGAACCAGGCAGAAAAGACCCTCGCCGTATTCGAAGAGATAACTCATTCCGCAAGTCCCGCAATGAGCTCATCGATCTTTTCCTTCGAGCTTGTCTCCGTCACGCAAACCAAAAACTCATTCGGCCGATCGGAATAATACTTCGACAGCGCGAGTCCGCCGATAATGCCGCTTTCCGTACGAAGTTTCTCGAGGATACCGTTCGCATCGCGCGACGCACGAACGACGAACTCGTTGAACTTCGGTGCGGAGAACGCGATCTCGAATCCGGCGACAGAGGCGATCTTCTTCGCGGCGTACTCCGCTTTCTGCGCATTCTGAACCGCGACTTCCTGCAATCCTTTCTTGCCCATCGCTTCCATATAGATCGTCGCCGCGAGTGCGATCAATCCCTGGTTGGTGCAGATGTTCGACGTCGCCTTCTCGCGACGGATGTGCTGCTCCCGCGTCGAGAGCGTGAGTACGAATCCGCGATTGCCATTCTTGTCGTACGCGACACCACAGAGACGTCCCGGCATCTGTCGAACGAATTTTTCACGCGTTGCGAATAAACCAACGTGCGGCCCGCCGAAACTCATCGGAACACCGAACGATTGACCCTCGCCAACGACGATATCCGCACCGCAAGCACCCGGCGATTTCAGCAACCCCAAGGAGATCGCTTCCGTGACAACGACGATCAGCAACGCACCCACTGCATGGGCCTGTTCGGCGATCGACGTTAAATCTTCTACGCAGCCGAAGAAGTTTGGCGACTGAATAACTACTGCCGCTGTTTTGTCGTCGAGTCCATCGAGCGAAGCGGCACGACCTGTTTCCTGATCGAATCCGACTGAGACAATTTCCGCGTCGCCGTGCTGCGTGTAAGTCCGAGCAACTTCTCGATACTCGGGATGCACGGTGTCAGCAACGATGATCTTATCCCGTCGAGTGACACGCTGTGCCATGACGTAAGCTTCGGCTGTCGCAGTTGAGCCGTCATACATAGAGGCATTCGCGACCTCCATGCCCGTCAACTGACAGATCAAGGTTTGGAATTCGAAAATATACTGAAGAGTGCCCTGTGAGATTTCGGGTTGATACGGCGTATATGACGTAAAAAATTCGGAACGCTGTATCAGGTGATCGACGATCGTCGGTGAGAAATGCGAGTAAACCCCCGCACCGAGAAACGACGGTTTGGCCGCTGCGGAATTTCTCGCCGCAAAACTCTCCATGGCGGAAATCACTTCCGGTTCAGCAAGGGGCTCGGTTATTTCCAGTCGTCGTCCGAGCTGCACGTCCGCCGGGATCGATCGGAAAAGTTCATCTGCCGTTGCCAATCCGACAGCGGCGAGCATTTCCTGACGTTCTTCGGGAGAATTTGGAATGTATCTCATGTTCGATTTTTAGAATTCGGATTTTGGATTTTGGATTTCTGACTCGGATTGCGAGTCACGCAATCCAAAATCCAAAAACTAAAATCCAAAACTGTTACGCGTTGGCGGACAAATACTCCTCATATTCTTCGCCGGAAAGCATCGCGTCGGCCTCGCCGGTGTTCTCCATCTTGATCTTCACGAACCACGCGTCTCCGTATGGATCGGAATTCACCTTCTCAGGGGTATCGTTGAGGCCGTCATTGACTTCGAGAACTTCGCCGGCGACCGGCGTGAAGATCTCGGACACGGCTTTCACGGATTCCACCGAACCGAATGCTTCGTGCGTCCCGAACTTGTCGCCGACCCGCGGCATGTCGACATAGACCACATCTCCGAGACTGTGCTGCGCGTAATCGGTGATACCGATACTGGCAACATCGCCCTCTACTTTTACCCACTCGTGATCTTTGCTGTAGCGTAAGTTTTCCGGAATGTTAGACATAGTTTTAATCTAAGTTTAGATGAATATGATTTTCGATCGACTCTATTTCTCGCGCTTGTAAAAGGGTGTCGGAACTACCTTTGCCGATAGACGTTTACCTCTGACATCGATTTTAATTTCTTGCCCGTCATTTGCAAACTCGACCGGCAAAAACGCCAAACCAATGTTCTTTTTGAGAAAAGGAGCCGGACTTCCCGAGGTCACGTAGCCGATCCGCTTGTCGTCAATGTAAACGTCAAAGTCGTCGCGTGCGATTCCCGGCTGCGTCATTTCGAAGCCGACAATCCGCCGCGTCAAACCGCCTTCCTTTTTCTTCTTCAACGCGTCACTCCCGATAAAGTCACCCTTTTGTAGTTTCGTTATCCAGCCGAGATTGGCTTCAAGCGGTGAAATTTCGTCGCTTAGCTCATGACCGTAAAGCGACATTGCAGATTCAAGCCGCAAGGTATTTCTGGCGGCTAGCCCGCACGGAAGTATTGCCACGGACTTCCCAGCTTCGAGAAGTTTATCCCACAGCTGACGAGCGTACTTCGCAGCGGCATACACCTCGAACCCATCCTCTCCGGTATAGCCTGTCCGCGAGATGATCGATTCGACGCCGTCAACGTGACCCATCGTGAAATGGTAGTACTTGATCTCATCAAGTTCGGTGTCCGTCATCGTCTTTAGAATGCCGATGGCTTCCGGGCCCTGCACCGCGATCTGGCAATAGTCCGGGCTGGCGTTGGTGAGAGAGATGTTCTCGTCCTTCTTGTGCGAGGTTATCCAATCCCAATCCTTCTCGGTGGTGCCGGCGTTGACGACGAGCAGGAGTTTGTCCTGATCGAAGCGGTAAACGAGTAGATCGTCCACGACGCCGCCCTTTTCGTTCGTCAGTGCCGAGTAATGAGCCTGTCCATCGACGAGTTTTGTGACATCGTTCGTCGTCAAACGGTTCACAAACGGGACCGCGTCCGGACCCTCGACCCAGATCTCGCCCATGTGCGACACGTCGAACAACCCAGCCCGGGTGCGCGTCGCCATATGTTCCTCGATCACACCGGCTGAATATTGCACGGGCATATCCCAGCCTCCGAAATCGACCATCTTTCCGCCGAGTTCACGGTGAGCCGCATTAAGCGGCGTCTTCTTCAAATTGTCGGATGACATAAGAGATTAATTTAAAGGAGCGGAGGGAATACCGCAACGATGGGGAGGAATTAGGAATGAGTGCGTGAGTTTGAGTAGGAAAGCGGGGAGGGGAGACGGGAGACGGGAGACAGGAGACAGGAGACGGCCGGCTTTCGCTAGTCACTAGACTCCGCCGATGTTAAGGAGAAAGGAACGCGGAACGAGGAACTAGAAACCGAGAACCAGGAACTAAGAAGAAGTCTTTGCTTTCTTCTTATTCTTCTCCTCGTCCTTTGTTCTCTTCTTCTCTTCCTCTTTTGTTTCGGCTGGAAGCTTCGTAACAGAGTCGATGATCTCCTGGCATAACTCCATCGACGTCAGAATGACACCCTTGTCGCGGCCGTCCTTTGTCTTATCGAGCAGGGATTTCAAGGCCGGCTGGTACCGCGTCGCTGCCGTCGCAAGAGAACGGACGCCTGCGGGAAACAAGAGGCCCTCCGTCTTGTTTTGCGTCAGAGTGTTTTCATTGTGCTCGGCAACATCGTCGACGTCGTCGACCGCCTTTTGCAAAAGCTGCCTGATGTCCGCCAGTAAGTTCGACGGGGTTCCGGCCGGTGCCGCGCCCCAGATTTTTTCATCTTTGCCTGACTGTTTCCAGCCACCCACGTCTACTCCCAGGGCGGTGAAACGACGGTCGATCATCTTCGTTAGCACCAGGACGCGCTGGTCGATGTCCTGGCTGTCGCGAACGAGCTCGATCTCGGGATCGGTCATGTAATCTCGCCGTTGCGCTGACGCTGTCGACGCGCAGAAGAAAAGGAAAAGGGCAACGCACAAAATAATGAAGAACTTCATAAATCTCATTGGATTGTGAGCCTAGGAACCAGGCTTGTTATCCGGAAGTACGGTGTCATCGAACAGCGGCTCGATCGCTCGTGCCCGAGCCGTTCGCAAACTTTTTATAAGGTTCCGAACGTACCACTCGTATCTGATCGGGATATCGCTGTGGATCATTTGAAGCCGGGGCATGAAACCGCGGAGGCCGATCTCAAGACGCTTGAAATTGTTCAAGACTTTACCGCTGTCCTTATCGCTCTTGTTTAGAAATTCGAGCATGTTATCCATAAGGCCGTTAAATGCCCCGAGCTGCGTGAACATGTCGTCAAAGTCTTCAGATGTGAGCAGCGTCTCGGCTTGCTTCAGTCTTGCATCCATTAGCTCCAGCGCAAGCTTTGTCCTTCTCTTGACCTCCGTCTCGCCGTTCAGTTTTGCCTTCTCATCCTGGCTTAGAAGCTTTAGCGGAGGCGGTGCGAGATCATCGTCAACAACACCCTGGCCAAACGCGGTGATCGACGGCACGACGGCGATAACGAGGGCAAGGAAGAGAAGCCTCCATGCGGACTCCGCACAAAGCGTCGGTGATTTTCGGTTTCCTATTGCTAAACGATCAGCCACGCTTTTTTCCTTTCCCTTCCTTGATGAATTTTTGTACGACGGGCAGACGCAGATTTACTTTTTCGATCTCCAGTTTACTCGATTCCGGATCAGCCAGTCGAAGGAACTGCTGATAGTTGGCGGCGGCATCCGGGAACTCCGTAAGCTGGTCATGCACGATCGCGAGGAAATAGTACGGAGCCGGTTGTGTGGGCTGATGGTCCGTAAGCCAGCGGAATTCGATCTTGGCTTCCTGATAGCGCTTCAGTTGAAAAAGTGCGGTCGCCAGGTTCGCGTGGACCGTCGCATTGTCGGGCGCGACGGATATCAATTTCCTAAGGACGCCGACTGCTTCATCGTAACGCTTAGCCTGAACGAGAGCGGCGGCATACCCGACCACCGGCCGGACGCTATTAGGCTCGGCTTCCGACGCGCGCTGACAATAGTCAAGGGCCTTGGCCGGGTCGCCGAGCCGAAAGGTGATGCAGAGTTTTGTGAGCAGCGCTCCGCTTTTCGGATCAGATGCCAACTGCTTCTCGAGTTCTGTGATGTCGGTTGTCGAGGTGGCGAGCAGCTGATTTTTCAGCTCGATGATTTCCTTGCCCGGTTTCGCGATCGAGTTGAGCATCACGAGAGCTTCATCCAGCTTGCCCTGCTCGACTAGAACTCGGGCTCGCAAACCTATCGCCGATTCAGACTGCGGGGCAATTGCTTCGAGCCGTTTTACAAATACATCTGCGGCCGCAGGGTCGTGCTCGATC
>JBDTMK010000089.1:0-10271 GCA_039934315.1 Pyrinomonadaceae bacterium
CGAGTGGCAGCGAATCCCTTGCTCTTGTTCGACGTTTCCAATACACTGTCCTCCGAAACCTATCCAGTTTCTCCCGTGCCCATCTCCTTCAATCGAAAGGTAAGAATAGCGTGTTTCATACTTGCAACACTTTTGCATTTAGTGTTAGCCTCTTACGAGGTCTGACGGGTAAGACTTAAATCTTGAAATTAGCTTCGTCCACTTGGAGAAAAAATTATGGATAAAGGTAAAGCGATCGAGTCTGCACTGGCGCAGATCGAGAAAAAGTTTGGCAAAGGTTCGATAATGCGTCTTGGCGAAAGACCGCATGAAGAGCTGGATGCGATCTCAACGAATTGTCTTAGTCTGGACGCCGCGATCGGTGTCGGCGGGATGCCACGGGGCAGGATCATCGAGATATACGGACCGGAGAGCTCCGGCAAAACGACGCTTGCTCTTTCGGTCGTCGCTTCGGCACAGAAGGCTGGAGGTATCGCCGCGTACATCGATGCGGAGCATGCAATGGATCCGGAATACGCCGGAAAACTCGGCGTGAATATCGAGGAAATGCTGATCTCGCAGCCCGACTCGGGTGAACAGGCGCTCGAGATCGCCGAAACGCTTGTCCGTTCGAACAGCGTCGACGTGATCGTTATAGATTCGGTCGCGGCCCTCGTTCCGCGAGCTGAGCTTGATGGTGAGATGGGCGATTCGCTTCCCGGCTTGCAGGCACGTTTGATGTCGCAGGCATTGAGAAAACTAACCGCGATCGTCTCGAGCTCGCACACGACATTCATCTTTATCAACCAGCTTCGCGAAAAGATCGGTGTGTTCTTCGGTTCCCCGGAAACAACGACCGGCGGTAAAGCTCTGAAATTCTACGCGAGTGTTCGGCTTGATATTCGTCGTATCGGCGCGATCAAGGATGGTGATCGTGTGGTTGGAAATCGCACTCGAGTGAAGGTCGTCAAAAACAAATGTGCTCCGCCATTTCGTGAAACTGAGTTCGACATCATGTATGGCGAAGGTATTTCGCGCGAAGGCGATCTTATCGACATCGCATCGAATAACAACGTTGTCGAGAAGAGCGGCGCGTGGTTCTCGTATAAAGGCGAGCGGCTTGGCCAGGGACGCGAAAACGTAAAGAACCTTTTGAAAGAGAACGCCGAGCTTCGTGATCGGATCGAGCACGACGTAAAAGTGTTTCTTGGATTTTTCCCGGCCGAGAAAGCCGAGGTCGCTCAGGCTTAGCCGAGGCTGAGGATATCAAGAAAAGGAAGCGCCAGTTCGCTTCCTTTTTCTATGACCCATCTGCCCGATGCTACGGTTTGTTCACAGGCGGCGTGGTCCGCTTCTTCATCATCGGCTCATCGCCTTGAACGGGAGGCGGCCCGGTCATGTTCTTGTTTCCCTGCATCTGTCTTCGAAGAGTTTCCGGATCAGGGATTCCCGGCGTAGGCGTCGCTCCTGGCTTAAAAGGTTTTCTTAAATTTGCAGCATCCGGGATCCCCGGCGTCGGTGTCCCCTTCGGAACATTGTTCGCCCCTTTAGGATCCGGAATTCCAGGCGTTGTGTTTGCCGACGGAGGAATCGGACTTGTCGATAGACCGGGCGGTAAATTATTCGCATCGACGTTGACGTTTCCGGCGCCTGCAGCAAGATTAGCGTTCGCGTTCGATTCCCGCGCGCCGCACGCCGATATAAAGGCTGCTGTACAAACAAGAAAAAGACCAACTAAAAATTTAGACATCAAATTAAAAACCTCGTCAATTTAAAATAGCTGTGCCGGTTTGAATGTTGCGTCCCTCGGGGATAGCGACGGCGTCCAAACCGGCACGGGCAGGTATCAAACGGAATTTGGAAGGTAATGTAATTGCATAGGCTAGCAACTACTAAAGAGTGATTATAGGCTTGAAGGAAAAGATGTCAACACTATTTTTGTATGACTGATTACAAAGCGGTTATTGCCCCGATGGATCTCCGCCAAAGATTTGACATCACCAAATCGGTTATCTAGACTGGTTAACTTGCTCATGGAGCAAGTGATGTTTAGATGGCCAGATAGCTCAGTTGGTAGAGCAGCGGATTGAAAATCCGCGTGTCGGCGGTTCGACCCCGTCTCTGGCCACCAAACAAAATCTAAGGGCGACCCATACCGGGCCGTCTTTTTTTGCGCACGATTGCTCGATCGAGAAGGCACCTACTTTAAAGGCGGTCGATTTTCACGAAATTTTTTGATCAGTTTCCTGACATTCGCTTCGTCGGGAACTGCGGGGTTTGCTTTTAGATAAAGCTCCAACGCATCTGCGGCGTCCTGATATTTCTTCAGGTTATAAGCATAAAGCAGCGCCAGGTTCCAATATAGATCAGGCGTCTTTCCCTCATCGATCTTCTTCGCATGCACGAGAGATTTCTCCGCCTCTTCGAATTTTTGCAGACTTCTCTGCGAGATGCCGAGCAGAATCAACGTGTTCACGGAATTCTTTTCAAGCTCCAGAGCTTTTTCCGCGCTTTCTACTACAGCCTGCCATTTCTTGAGCGCGAAATTCGCGTAGCTTAATCCGTACCACGAGACAAAGCTCCGTTGATTTACGGAGACAGATGCCGAGAAACTTTTGGCGGCGCCATCGTAGCGTTCCTGTTTCAGTTCCTCAGCACCTAGACGCTCCAGCGCAAAGAAATAAGTCGGAAATATTTCGATAGCGTGTTTCAGCCCGGCGATTCCCAGTTGGGGCCGTTGGCTGTCGAGATCGGATATCGCCGCCTTGTAGATTCGCACCGCTTCTTCGGGCACTTCCTGCGCGAACACAACTGCACTACCTCCCGCGAGCTCCGTTCCTTTTTTACCTTTTAAGTAAAAATCTATCTGGACGTTCTCGGGAATAAGCTGTCCTCGCGCTCCTACACCAGCGATCTCAAAATCTTTGGTCTGTCCCTCCAAGTTGGTGCCGAGCGGCAAAACAGTTATCGAGAGTCGACCGCTCGGAACACCGCCGAAAATAAAGCGGCCGGATCCATCGCTTCGAGTTCTTCCGATAACGCTATTAACGTCGTTGCGCAGTTCAACAGCTACCTGGCCAACGGGGCTACGGCCGGGGCCGAATACATAACCCGACACGGTGCTCCGGTATTGGGCAAACGTATTAAGGCACGAGAAAAAGAGCAGGAGAAAGCACACTACGGTGGATATTCGACAAAAAAAGGTGCGGCTCTTTAAGGTGTTCATGAGTTCCCGCGCTTAGCGACATAAGGCTTCAGAATAATTTAGCGTGGATCTTAACCGCGATTCTATTACGCTGACTTGTTCTTTTCAATGGAAAATTCCAACTGAGCTCATCATTTATTGAACCCGTCCGAAATTCTTACGCAGCTGGATCAAACTTGATAGAATGGCGAGCAAATGCAGAAAAAATAGGGATGCCTCGACGGAATAGAATTTGCAGTCATGGCATCGGATCCAAAAGTAAGTTAGAAGACAGTACAAGTTCAGCGAGAAGTGTACGTTTTTCGTATACACAAATTTTTATGAAGACTGGAACGCAACATCATCCCGTCATCTTGTTACTCGGGAAACGGTTAAAAACAAACGATGAGGTCGACTCTTGGTTGGCCGAAAGCCGATATTCAGCTCACGAGGCGACAGACGTTTTTCAGGCCCTTGAGGACATCTCGGACTTTACGGTTCGCGATACGCCCGACGTTGTCTATCTTCACGTCGACAGAGTCGATAGTGAGATGGCAATGCTTGAGAGAATGCTCGCGACTGCCGTCGGCGATTCGTGCGCATCCGTGATCGCATATCCCGAGAGAGGCGAGAAGGGCGAACAGACAAGCTCTGATCGATTTGTAGGACTTGCTCGCCAACTCGATAAGTTGATCCCCGCGGGACCGCAAGTTATCTGAGAGGCGCTCATCCGAAGATGATGTCGAGCCTTCAAAAAGATAGCGGTCTCAAAACCTATCTCAATCCTGTTTATCCAAAATCCTTCCCGGATCCGTTCGTACTGAAATTCGCCGGCGAATACTTTGGCTACTGCACCGGTTTTGCCCAGGACGGAAACGTGTTCGGGATGATTCGGTCGAAAGACCTTGTGCATTGGAGCGCCCTTGGCGGCGCAATGGCACCTTTGAAGAATTCACCGCCTTACTATTGGGCTCCGGAAGTCGTTTACGACAATGGAAAGTTTTATCTTTATTACAGTGTCGGAAATGAAACCTTGATGGAACTGCGGGTTGCGGTTTCCGACAGGCCGGACGGAGGCTTTGTTGATTCCGGCCATCGCCTAACGACTGAGGAGTTTGCGATCGACGCTCACCTGTTCGTCGACGACGACGGATCAAAATACCTTTTCTACGCGACCGATTTTTTCGATCACACTCATCTAGGCACCGGTACGGTGGTCGACCGGATGGTCGACTGGTTTACGCTCGAGGGAAATCCGCGGCCGGTTACACGCGCGAAATACGACTGGCAGGTTTACGATCCAAATCGAAAAGAGAAGGGCGGTGTTCGATGGCATACGGTCGAAGGTCCGGCGGTCCTGAAGCGAAAGGGCCTTTATTATGAAATGTTCAGCGGCGGGAACTGGCAGAACACGACGTATGGGGTGAGTTTTGCTGTTTCCGAGCGGATCCAAAATCCCGATGAGTGGCAGCAATTTTGCGACGGGGAAAACGTATTGCCGGTTCTTCGGACGCTGCCGGAAGTTATCGGTCCCGGCCATAATTGTGTCGTTCGGGGGCCGAACAATCGTGAGCTTTTCTGTATCTACCATAGGTGGACGGATGAGGGCCGGGTGATGGCGATAGATCGGATGGACTTCGCGGGCGACCGGCTTTTTCTCGTTGGAGCTACCGACACGCCGCAGCCCGCGCCTTTCTTTGCCGGCTCGGCACGCGCCAATGAAGCTCTGTCGAATTCTTTGACCAGCGGAGAGTGGGTCTTCGAGAATCAGTCCACGCGAAGTGCAAACAGCGGAAGGTGCGACATCGACTTTGGTGCTCTCCCGGAAAGCTTTCTGTGCGAATTAACACTCCAATGTGTAGGGGACCTCACCGACAATGGGAGCATTGGAGTTCACCTCCGCGCCGGGGGCGATTCCGTCAATCTGACATTCCATCCAGTCTCAAATGTAATGAGGATAGAGCTGCCGGAAGTTTCAACACGATTGACATCGATCTGCAAGTTGTCCGAAGGCTTCGACTGGACCGCACCACATCTTTTAAGGATCGAAGTCGACTATCGCAGTCTTAATATCCGGTTAGATCAAGCTGCCATGCGTAAGGTCAAAACATTTCTCGCCGCGCCGGTGGATTCGCTCTCAATAGTTTCTGACGATCAATCGATCGGGTTGGTCTCCTTCGAACTGACGGAGGGATTCGAAGAACTGTTCGAGGATCCATATCCAATCACCGAAAATGGATGGGAGGTGACGGACGAGTGCTCTTTTAACATCGAGAACGGCGAACTTCGCATGGAATCGATCGCAGATTTTCGGGCCCGCAGATATTGGGCCGCCGACTCTTTCGAGTTCGCGGCAAATCTGCGCTTTCTTGATACCGAAGGAACAACGGGAGATTTCGGGCTTCTACTTGGAGATGCGGCTTCCGACTTCATGCGGTTTGCCGTCGATCGCGCAACTTCAAGTCTGCAGGTAAACGGCGAGTCGATCGGGCAACTGCCGCACGATCTCGCTATTGGGAAATATCATCAACTTAGAATTATCAGGACCGGTGGTCGTGCGCTTTGTTACCTCGACGATGCTCTCCTTCGTGCATTTCCAGCCACCGATTCACCAACGCACTGTTCTGTCTTTTGTACACGTGCTCAGCTCGGGATCGAAATGGTTCGGATAACTACCATTTAATGGGGAACGACGATATATCTGAATTTCGCGTCTGAAGACAGGATGAGACCTGCGTTTGAAAATTCGCCGGTGTCCGTTTACCATTTGATAACTCTAGTAAGGCCCTCGCTCTTTCCCGGGGCTTAAAATTAACGGAAAAATTAGTTTTGATAACGCAAGAGATATTCAGCAGCCGCGCCAAAGATTTCCTTTGGGCCGCAGGAATCGAAAATACGTTTGTGCCACAAGTTAGGCGCGGCCATCGCTCGCTGGACGAGTACGAGTTGATGGGCCACTACGAGCACTGGCGCGAAGATCTGCGCCTAGCGACACAACTTGGCTTGAGGGCGGTGCGTTGGGGAGTTCCCTGGTACAAAGTGGAACCCGAGCGCGGGAAGTTCGACTGGAGCTGGACCGATGAGGTTATCCAGTTCATGGTCGAAGAGCTAGAGATCATTCCGGTAGTCGATCTCATGCATTACGGATGTCCGTTCTGGATGAAAAGAGAATTTGCGAGTAAGGACTATCCGGAACGCGTAGCAGCTTATGCCGCCAGTTTCGCCGAACGATACAAGGGTCTCATCTCCTGGTACACTCCGCTAAACGAACCGATAATCAACGCGCTGATGTGCGGAATGCGCGGCCTTTGGCCTCCGTATCTGAAGGGCGATCAGGGCTATATACGAATAATGCTCCAGCTTGCGCGGGGCATCATCCGAACCGTTAAGGCACTAAAAGAGATCGATCCGTCGTCAGTGATGGTGCATGTAGAGGCGACTGGTCTGACGCGCACGGTTCGCGAGGATCTTTCATCTCTCGCCCGCGAAGAGCAGTTCCGAGGATTTCTTTGCTACGACCTCGTCTCCGGGCGCTTGACGCACGACCATCTCCTATTTTCGTGGCTGGTTCGAAACGGGGCTTCGCCGGACGCGATCGACGAGATCGCGCGAAATCCAATTCACATCGATGTCGTCGGACTGAACTTTTATCCGCAGTGGTCTACCAAATTGATGTACATCGACAACCGCGGCCGTCTCTCTTTTAGTGAGACCGAACCCGAAGGCGACGGATTCAAAGAACTGATCAAGACCTATCACGAGCGCTACAACGTTCCCGTGATGATCACGGAAACTAGTGCCGTCGGCAGCGACGAGGTGCGGCAGCGATGGCTTGAGTCGTCGCTTTCTATGATCAAAGACCTTCGAACCGAAGGCGTCCCGGTAATTGGCTACACCTGGTTCCCTCTTTTCACAATGATCGATTGGAGATACCGCTTCTCGCAGGAGCCGCTCGAGAATTTTTATCTGGAGTTGGGGCTTTACCGGTTGAACAGAGGCGAGAAAAATGGACGCTGGGTAGAAACGCCGCTCGTCGAACAAATGCAAAGCTATATAGCTGATCCAGTATCTTCGATCGGTGACCTCGCACTTGCTCAAGCGGTTATTTCGGACGCACCATCTGCCGGATGAAAAATGTAGAAGTCCGGGGCGAAGCCAAATTGTTCTGAATACTTTTTCACGCTTCTCTCCCTCAGATTTTCCACTGCCCTCGTTTCGACCAGGTTAACCGTACATCCTCCGAAACCGCCGCCGGTCATCCGCGCACCGTACACTCCATCGATCACCGTCGCAGTGTCGACCAGGAAATCCAATTCCGCGCAGCTCACCTCATAGTCATCGCGCAGCGACTTGTGCGATTCTTTCATGAGCTTGCCTGCAAGAACGAAATGCTTTCGCCGAAACGCCTCAGCCGCAGCTTCGGTCCGGATATTCTCGGATACCACGTGGTAGCAGCGTCGGCGAACCACCTCGGAAAGCATACCTCCATAGTCATTGAGCATTTCGGTCGTGGCATCCCGAAGCGAGGCGAGACCGGGAATCTTCTTCTGAAGAACCTCGACACCTGCTTCGCACTCGGCTCGCCTCGTGTTGTATTCGCTCGACGCTAGATTATGTTTGACTTTCGTGTCGATGACGGCGAGTGCGATGTCGGGGTAGGTGACGGGAACCTGCTCGATCTCAAGCGATCTACAATCCAGAAGCATTGCGTTCGCCTTCTTCCCGAAAACAGAAGCGAACTGGTCCATGATCCCAGAACGAGTGCCGACGAACTTGTGTTCAGTCTGCTGTCCGGCGAAGGCCAGTTCGATTCGTTCGATCGCAACGTCATTCAATGACAAAAGTGCATGACCGACCGCGATCTCAATCGCAGCCGACGAGGAGAGACCGGCTCCGATCGGGACGTTCGACGCGATAATAATATCTGCGCCGCGCAAGGAAACACCAAACCGCTCCGCCGAGCATCGAGCGATCCCTTCGACGTAGTCGATCCAATTGCCACGCCGGAGTGTTGCGGGATCAGACAGCTCGATCGTCGCCGACTCATCCAGATCGCGAGCATAAACATTTAGTTGCGTGTCATCGCGACGAGCGCTCGCAACGATAGTTTTTCGATCGATCGCGAAAGGCAGGACGAAGCCTTCGTTGTAGTCGGTGTGCTCGCCGATCAGATTTACCCGGCCGGGTGCCTGAAAGAATCGTGGCGTCGAGGAAAATCGTGCGACAAACTCGCTGGTCAGTTGTTCTAGTTCTCTTTCCATTCAACCGGCTCGACAAGATCTCTTAATTCCGCCGCTTTGATTTCAGGTAACGTGTCGTTGATAAACATTCCCGCACCCGCCTCGCTGCCGGCGAGGTATTTCAACTTTGTAGCTGTTCGCATCGGCGGATAGAACTCGATGTGAAAATGGTAATGATTGTGATCGGCTCCGTCGCTCGGCCGCTGGTGGATCGCCATGATGTATGGAAACGAGCGATCGAACAGGCGATCAAATGCGGCGAGGATCTGCTTTAGGATCGCAGCAAGGTCTCGTTCTTCCGCTTTCGAGAAATCCGAAAACGCTTGAAGATGGCGCTTGGAAGAGACATGTACCTCGTAGGGATAACGGGCAAAGAAAGGAATGTACGCGGCAAAAGAATCATTATCGGCAACGATCCGTTTTTCGAAAGTGCTCTCTTTCTCGCGGATCTCGCAAAGAAGGCATTTACCGGTATCTTCAAAATATTTTTTACTTTGCGCCAGCTCGCGGGCAACGACCGGTGGAATAAAAGGATATGCGTAGATCTGTCCGTGTGGATGATGGAGCGTGACGCCGACGGCTTCACCCTTGTTCTCGAAAATGAAAACATATTTTACGAAGCTGCGCTTCTCCAGCTCCTCAAAGCGATGGCGCCAGACGCGCACGAGTTTGTGGATCTTCTCGACAGGCTCCTTCGCAAGCGACGTATTGTGATCTGGAGAATAAAGAACGACTTCGCAAACACCGATCGAAGGTTCGACCTTATAAATGCCGTCGGATGTTATCACGGGGTCCTCGGGATCCCGCCGGAGACTGGGAAATCTATTTTCGAATGCGACGATGTCGTAGTCAGGTTCGGGAACTTCGGTCGGAAAATGCCCGGGTTTCGTCGGACAAAGAGGACAAAAATCTGCCGGCGGAAGAAATGTACGATCCTGTCTATGAGTTGCCGTTGCGAGCCATTCACCGAGCAGCGGATTGTAGCGCAGTTCAGACATGGTTGTTACTTTGTCGAGACCGGATCGGCTGAGGGGTGGTTCGCTGCGGGCTAGCGGCCTCGCGCTCCGCTGTCGACACGAATTCTTCCGCCGACGCTTCCTGCTCCCCGAATGTGTAAAAAATCATGTACCGCCCGTCGGCAAGAGTAATTCCCCGATGATGCATTTCATCGTTTCGTATCTCGACCTGAGTATTACGCATCGTTTGCCTCGTCAGTGCTCGATTTGTCTTGCATCCATTTCCACGCCGACTCGATGATCATCTTTAGGTCCTGATACTCCGGCTGCCAGCCAAGTTCCGAACGTATCCGATCGGAGCTTGCGATAAGCACCGCGGGGTCGCCGGGTCTGCGCTGAGTAATTCGCGTTCGAATCTCCTTCCCAGTAATTTCCCTCGAAGCTTCGACAACTTCATTTACCGTATAACCCTCGCCGCCGCATCCGAGATTAAAGATCGCGCTGCGTTCACCGAGTATCTCGAGCGCCTTCACGTGCGCCCTGGCGAGATCGATCACGTGAATGTAATCGCGCACGCACGTTCCGTCGCGTGTCGGATAGTCGTTACCAAAGATCTCCACCTGATCGCGCTGCCCGGCAGCCGTCTGCAGAACTAACGGTATGAGGTGAGTCTCGGGATCGTGCATTTCGCCGGACCGTTCACTCGCACCCGCCGCATTAAAATAGCGAAGACTCGAATATCGAATGCCATATGCCCGCTCGTATGCCTTGAGCGCATGTTCAAATGCAAGCTTGGTGTCGCCGTATGGATTTGTCGGAGCCGTTCGATCGGCTTCTTCGATCGGCTGTTTCTCCGGTTCGCCATAAACGGCGGCCGTCGACGAGAAAACGATTTTCGAAACACCCCCAACG